>DAHZQE010000133.1:0-3101 GCA_027409005.1 Ferrimicrobium sp.
CTAGACCCGACCCAGGTCGTCGTTGTGGGTGGAATTGGCTGCAGCGGTCGCACCCCGTTCTACGTTCGAACCAACGCGATGCATACCACCCACGGCAGGGCCCTCGCCTACTCCACTGGGCTCAAACTCGCACAACCCTCCCTCACTGTGATCGTCACGATGGGGGATGGTGATGCGCTGGCGATTGGAGGTAACCACTTCATCCACGCGGCTCGTCGCAATATCGACGTCACGGTGCTCCTGTACAACAACGGCATCTACGGCATGACTGGTGGACAAGAAGCGCCGACGAGCCCTCATGGTTCTCGCACGACCACCTCGCCCTCCGGAAGTCTCGAACGGCCTTTTGATACGATGGAGCTAGCGCTCGCTGCCGTCGCCACCTATGTGGCGCGGACGACAACCTTTGACATGCAGGAGATGCCGCTGCGTATTGAGGAGGCCGTTTCTCATCCGGGATTTTCTGTAGTGGAGATACTGACCCAATGCCCCACCTACTACGGAAGGCTCAACCGCATTGGCGATGCGACCGAGATGCTGAAGTGGGAGCGTGACGTCTCCGACGAAGGTGGAGCACACATCCTGAATAGGGAGGAGATGGTGGGACCGCTACTGACTGGCGTTTTTCGTAACGAGAGACATGAGGAGTACACGGAGATCTATGGGCGGCTATGTCAAGAGAATGGGGGGCACTATGGCGCCGACATTGCCTAAGGATCCTCTACACGTTCGCTTGACGGGACGTGGAGGACAAGGGATCATCCTAGCAGGCGCGATCCTGGCCGAAGGAGCGATGCGGGACGGTAATCAAGTTATTGAAGCACACGAGTACGGACCGGAGGCTCGCCTTGGCGCCACCAAGGCTGACATCACTATCTCACATGGGTTCATCGCCTTTCCTGAAGTTCTCACAGCCGATGTTATGCTGTGTCTCTCCCGTGACGGTTTTCTGCGCTACGGGCAGAGCTTGGCACACGACGGTGTCGGCATTCTCGATACCGCCGCAAGGGACGAGTTCGGTGACGACCCTCGTCTCCATTTCTACCAGCTTCGAGAGACCGCCCGCAGCCTTGGTGATGAGATTGTGATCAATATTGTAGGACTTGCAGTGCTGGCAAAACTCTCAGGCGCGATTAGCGATATCGCGCTGGCTCACGCAGTTACTGCTCGCGTCAAGCCAGAGTTCCGTGCCTTGAACGAGAGCGCCCTTGCTGCTGGCGCCGCATTAGTGTCGACACTGAGTGTCTAACAACTCGTTCGGTAACGTCATTGCAGCATGAGAGAGTCCCAGAAGAGCAACCGGACGGCCCTTGGAGCGCGAGCACCCTTTGAAGGCAGGCCTTGGACCGCCAGGCGAGCGATACAGCCTCTTTGGTATCGATGGCACGACAGCTGCACCCGATCGATCATTGGAGGCGAGGCGCAGAGTGGGTAACGCTACCAGCGTTGACGATCCTTGTGATGACTATGGAGTTCCGTTGATAAAACGCGAGCACAAACTCGTCTGTCAGGCAAGGTCGATCGAGCTCCCCTTGCGTCCGATCCTTGACCAATAGTGCAAGCACGAGCACGCGAGCCCCTTGCTCTCGTATGCTCACGAGGTCGGGAATCGGCACTCGAACAACGCAACCTATGGATGCGATCACACGTATAAGAATCACCACCAAGCCCACATCCGCTAGAACACCTGACTCGGTGAAGGATCATCTAGGACCTGCCCGTCAAGAGGCTCAGCCGCAAGTGGAGGGGAGGTCCAAGCACAAGTGAGACTCCACGTCACCGTAATGCCCAACCAAGCCCACATCATCTGCCAGAGTCACTCGTCGACGGTTCGCGAGCTTTACCCATCGATCCCCCAACCGGTGAGATCGTCGGTTTGGATCGGGAGTTGCTCATAGGCGAACGTTGTCCACCGACTCTTCCTCGACATGGCAAAGCCGCCCTCCAAACCCGCGCTCGCCAAGCTCACAACCAAGGAGTCAGATAAGCCCAAGGACCGGATCGCCGAGGTGCTACGCAACTACGCCGTGATTGTCCTAAAAGATCTCCCTATGAAGATCCTCTGTAAGCATGGGGGGAACGTCACTCAACTGGGTTTGGAATGGCCACTGACAGTCGCTATGGTTGATCGGTACAAGTGTGCCGACGTATTATCGAGGATGCCTCGCACAGTGAAACTTTGTGAGTGGTGGAGAAGCTGGGGCTTATGGCACGAGATGGCGTAGTTTCGCTGTGACTTCATTGAGGAATTGGGTAGCTCACTCGGCGCCGCCGTCTTTGGGGCTTGGAGGCACTGGGACGACGTGATGAGGTAGCCACCCGAGTTCGATGAGCTCTGATCGTGTAAGGTGCAGTGCGAGTGCACGCTTGCCGGTACCGGCTGAACTGAGCGTACTTGAAGGAGTTGATCGTGGGCCAGCGTTCCTCTTGGCGGACTAAGACGGTGTGGGCGATAGCAGGCTCGGCATTCTTTGCCGATTTGGGATATCAGTCAGTACTGGCAGCATTTCCTCTATTCCTCGTCATAGCGCTCCACCAGCCGGTCTGGGAGTATGGCCTGGCGGTCTCGCTGAGTTATGGAGGTGGAGCGCTTTTCTCGTGGTACGGGGCAAAGTTGGGCGATCGCATTGGGCATCGAAGGGTGGCGATCCTCGGCAACTCTTTGATACCGCTGCTTTCTCTGTCGGCGATGGTCGCGAGCCCGATCTGGGCGGTCGGTCTCCTCACGGGCGGTTGGTGGGCACGTAATCTCCGGTCTCCATCTCGTAGGGTGCTTCTCGTTGCCGCTGTACCAAACCAAGATCAGCGTGCGAGGGCATTTGGTTTTCTGCACGCCTTGGATGTGGGTGGAGGAGCGCTTGCAGGCGTGGCGGTATTACTCGCGATTCTTTCTCATACGGATTACCGTTGGCTGTTCCTGGCCACGACGGTACCTCTGGTCATCTCCACACTCCTGCTGACCGCGACCCCGTCGTCGCGCCCGCCTGTGCCCGATGAGGCGACAACTCGGACGCTGGACGCTTCCCATCATCCATTGCCGCCCGCCACAGCCACCCGATCACTGCTGATCGCCGCAGCGCTCTATGGGTTCACCTTCTACA
>DAHZQE010000174.1:0-4685 GCA_027409005.1 Ferrimicrobium sp.
AGGTGCCAAGGGCGAGGGAAGAGGTGATTAAGTTGGAATGGATGTCGTTGATAATGCGCGAGTCATGAACGCCGAGCGGTGAAGTCGCAAGGAAGCGGCAGAAAAAGTTACAGCGGCTTCTGTGGCTGCCCGTCTTAAACTTTCTTCCTGTCGCATTTGATTCCCTTCTAAATAACGCTACTGAAATGTCGCTGAAGGCACAGTACAAGACGACGTTTTCGCCTGCATATGTCATCCAGCCCATCTATACCGGCGGCGCCGTCTCGCTGAGCCAAGATGGCAAGGTCCTGGCCACGACATTGGGCGAAGAAGCACTCGTAACAAGTCTGGAGAATGGCACGCATCTAGCCCGGATTGAAGGCGTAAGTGGTACTACGTTCTGGCGTCTGGTTTCGGGACTGACTGTTGACAAGTGATTGTAGGAGGGTGAACCACTTACGACACTCACACTATCACCAGACGCCCGCTTCTTGATAGTATGCTCGCGATCATTGTCCATGCGCATATATGCGCTTCAGCAGACGGACGAGGAGAGCTATGAGGCGAAGCTACTACGGACAGTCAAGCCACATACGACGCCTGTGGTGACAGTGGCCGTAGACGCGACAAGCTCACTACTAGCTACAGGTGCCGCAGACGGCAGCATCAAAGTCTGGGATTTACGGGGAGGTTATACGACACATACATTTCATGGCCACAGTGGCGTCATCTCTGCGCTCTGCTTCTTCGCGGTAGATGCTGCGGAGGCAGTGGAATCGAAAAGCAAGAAGAAGAAGAAGAACAAGCAGAAGAGCGTCACTGGTGAGGACGAGGTGCCGCAGGATGAGGCGACGGCTGGGTATCGATTAGCGTCCGGGGGTGAAGATGGCAAGATACGAATATGGGATCTGCATAAGCGCAAAAGTGCGGCCGCTTTAGATGCGCATGCCAGTGTGGTGAGAGGCTTGAGTTTTTCAGCTGAGTTACGAACGCTGCTTTCTGCTGGGAGAGACAAGACGGCAATGCTGTGGGATTCGCGCACGTGGAGTCTGAGGTCTACGATCGCAATCTTGGAGGGCGTTGAGAGTGCAGGCTTCGTGGAAGGCGGGCGGTACTTCTACACAGGCGGCGAGAATGCACGATTACGGATATGGAGCACCGAGACTGGAGATGAGGTCACTGAGGAGCAAGAATCAGGCGTGGAGACCGAGGCCATCCTGGACGTCTTGAATCACCCTGGCCTGCCATTTGCGCTCTCGGTGCATGCAGACCAGACCATACTCCTGCACTCTCTAGCACCGCTATCACAGACAATCACCGAGCGGATACCGGCGCTACCTATCATGCGCCGTATATCAGGCACCCACGACGAAGTTATCGATCTCGCCTATGTCGGACCGAACCGCGACCATCTCGCTCTCGCAACTAATCTCGAAGACATTCGTATCATCTCACTCGCACGTCCTTCCTCGAACGGCTCCACCAACCCGTACTTCGGTGCAGATGTCGCCCTCCTGAAATCTCATAAAGACATCATCATCACTCTCTCAGTCTCCTGGTCCGGCCACTGGCTTGCAACAGGCGCGAAAGATAACTCAGCCAAGCTGTGGCGTCTGGATCCTGAAAATGACTCTTACACCTGCTGGTGCACTTTCACCGGCCACGCAGAAAGCATCGGCGCTGTAGCTTTGCCTTCTGCGAATCCGCCTGCAGGGAGCAAAGAGCACCTCGATCCACTCGGCCATCCATCGCGCTGGCTTGTAACCGGAAGTCAGGATAAGACCGTCAAGCTTTGGGATATTCCCAGGGAAGAGGGCGGCAAGGCGAGAGCCAGGTATACGCGGAAGGCACATGACAAGGACATCAATGCCATCGCTATTTCTTACTCCAACACAGCGCCGCTCTTCGCCTCAGCAAGCCAGGATAGGACGGTCAAGATCTGGGATGTCGAGTCAGGAGAAAGCATTGGCGTGCTGCGTGGGCATAAGCGAGGCGTTTGGACCGTGGCGTTCAGTCCTCTGGACATGCTTGCTCTCACCATGACTGGATCAGGAGGCGCAACTGGCGCAAAGGGCATGGTGCTTACTGGCTCCGGAGACAAGACCGTGAGGATCTGGAGTTTGAGCGACTACAGTTGCGTGAGGACATTTGAGGGCCACAGCGGCAGCGTTCTGAAGGTCGTCTGGCTCCCCGCGCCGAGGAAGGGCGAGAGAGATGGGAGGGGGTGCCAGGTCGCTTCTGCTGCTGGTGATGGGTTGGTGAAGATCTGGGATGCACAGGGGGGTGAGTGCGCGACTACGCTCGACAATCACATTGATCGCGTTTGGGCGCTTGCTGTGAAGCCATCGCTCATCAACTCGTCCTCCGTGGACGAGACAATGAAGGATGCAGACGCTGCTGGCGACGAGTCCGGGGACAACGAGCCTCCGCTTGAACTCCTCTCTGGCTCCGCAGACTCCACTCTAACCTTCTGGCACGACACCTCTTCCCTCACACAACAAGCTACGACCCTCGCAGCCACCGCTCGCGTAGAGCAAGACCAGGAACTGCAGAATCACATCCGCTCGTCCAACTATCGAGAAGCGATCGTGCTGGCTCTGCAGCTCAATCACCCACGACGCCTACTGGAGCTGTTCACCGCAGTTGTAGACGGAGACAAGGAGGCTGACAGCGTCATCGGCAAACATGACGTTGATGAAATACTTCGCTCCGGCCTAGGCGACAGCCAGCTTTGGACTTTGATCAAGCGCGTCCGTGACTGGAACGCCAATGCCCGAACCTTCCACGTGGCTCAGCGAATATTACATGCACTGCTCATGCTGGTGCCGAAAGAACGTCTACTGCGAATCCAGGATCCAAGACGGCGGCGGCAACAACGATCAATTGCCGATGATGAGCTGGCCGACGGTATGCAGGCGCTCACAGTTGCTGATGAGTCAGGTGGTGGCAAAAAGGAAAGCATGAAAGACGTCTTGGATGGGTTGCGGGCGTACACGCAAAAGCGCGTAGAACGGCACCAACGGACGGCTGAGGAAAGATGGGTCCTGGTCTGGGCGTTGGAGCAGATGAGTTCCGTTGCTGCAGATGGTGAGGGTGACGTGCAATGGTTGCTGACCAAGGGCAATGGGATTGTCAATGGCGTAGCTTGATCGATGCGATACTGAATAGAGAGATACCGAACATTGCCCATCGATCGATTGCGGTCGCCACGTAGGCTTTTAGCTACGTTCCATCCTTACCGTGATCCGGTTCCGTGGTCCAAAGTCTTTCCGTTTTAAAGAAGTGTTATGCACTACACCCCTGCATCATCATCTGCGCCGTCCCTCCCCCTGCTCTGGAAATGCGATAGATCTCAAAGCCTTGCCGCAGCGGGGCTGCATGTCCGTGCGCCTGCGCTAGCGTCGAGTCCCGTCTTTGTCTTTCTCGAAATGTTCATCGCTACTTCTTGCATTCACTTTCACGATGGACACAGCTCCGCGACTGCGCGGAACAGGGCTGTCTGGATAGGCCTCATTGTTCTCTGCTGAGACATTGTTTGCCGAAGCGGGCTGCGCTTTACGAGAGAAAATTTACAAGACTTCGCATCCGCTCCTGATAGAGATCCACGGGTCGGCCACAGGAACGGCGGCGATGAAACGCACGTTCAGTTCTATTGGAGGGGAATTCGGCATGCTGATCGAGCTGGCAAGGCCGGAAGAATCTGCTGTGAAGAAGCGAAAACGAAATAGTGGCAATGCGACTTGTCGTGAGTATTTACGGGATCAGCGAACGCCACAGCGGTCGGCCAATTCAGGACCTATAGACCCTTCTTGTTCAGTGCCGGTCGATTTTCAAGCCCCGGAGCCACCTGAAGGCTTGGATAAACGGGCTCTGAAACGTTGGAGAAGGGAACGGCAGGCCTCTTTGGAGAAGTTAACGATTTCCAAAAGATCACCTGCACCGGCTGAGGCTACGAGAGTTCCTCGCGCCGGTTCAAAGCTGTCTGGAAAGGCCATTGATCACTTTGTTGGTGAGAACAGACGCGAGAAGCGGAGGAAGCGCAAGCGGGCGCGCTTGAGTGGCGTTTCAACAGCAGAGGCCGATCCAGGCGACGAACCTCGAATCACGCCTGCGGTATCGGATGCTCAGACTGCGAGCCATGCCCCTCTTTCAAAATATTCCGACGTGCGCACCGGCATCCATATAACGCATCACACGGGGGGAAACATACCCCATCCTCCGCCAAGGCTGCCGCACTCCAAGCTCTCGACGCCTGCGGCCCGGCATTCCAATATCGAGCTTCTACATCAAATATCGACCACCAAGTTCCCGCGAGCGCCGATAAAGCATTGGAGTGACGGCGGCGAACCCGACAACCAGCTGCGGCGCGTCTCAAGCGTGCATGAGCGGGCAGAGAAGTCCTGCCAGACAGAAATCTTTGGGCAGCTGCACCTTCCGCTGGTATTTGTCGGGTTCGTCGATGCTCACGCCGGACTACCGGGGTCAGTACCCAGCTCTACTGCGCTTCACTCGCCTATCAAATCGCAGGAGACAGGACTAGATGCGACTACTGCCACGCCGCGACGAAAGATGGTCTCGAAGACATTGGAGAATCCACCGCAGCAGCAGACAAGGCTCTCACGGCAGGGAACGACTTCTCTGCCCTCGACCATGGGCGAGAAGACCTCAATCAAGAGATCACCGGCATCCGAGAACGAATCAACGCA
>DAHZQE010000200.1:0-5902 GCA_027409005.1 Ferrimicrobium sp.
ATGCGGTATGGCTTCGGCAGACGGCGAAGGCCATTGGGAAACTCGAGGCTGCATTCCGGAAGGACTTGAAGTGGAAAGCTGCCGGGGCAAAACAAACCGAAGGGTTACTGAACAATATTGAGAGGACTCCAGTACCTGTGAAGAAGGCAGATCATCAGTCTGGCGTGGCGCAAGATCGACTTACCAGCAGTTCTCGGGGCGCATTGGGCAATTGTCAGCCGGAGAGCTCTACAGCAGAAGCTCGGCTTCCGCAGACGCGACGGCAGCGTCTGCGACTACCTGCTAAATCCCAGGAGACGCAAGCACACCGCGTATCGAGAGCTAGTGGAGAACCGCGGATCCGCCGCAGAGTTTTGGGTCCGCCACTTGTGAAGTTCTGGCACGTCCCGCTTGCAAAGAACGATGACAGGCTCATGGCAAGCAAGGCCGGTCGGGATGCATGGACCCTTGTCAATCAATTCAGTGAAGGAGATGGACGTGCGATGAAGGCTTCGACGACTGGCTGGATGCCGAACGGGCGGCAGAGAAGGGAGATGATTGAGGATGTGAGGGTATTATTCGGAAGCGGCGTGAGCGGAAGCGGGCTGAGCGGCAGCGTCCAGGACAGACCCCGGAAGGCAGGGGTTCGCGAGGGCTCCGACTGGCCGTCGGACTGTGAGGAGGGGCAAGTAATGGTTGCGGACGGTCACGGCTCGTCTGGCAATGAGACTGCGACTAGGCCAGGGGATGCAGAGGCCGAGGCTGCAAGACGTGAACATCCAAGTCCGATGACCACCAGTCAGCGGCGGGAGAAGGACACGACGCAGGATGCTGGCGATACGTTTGGTGATCGCTGACGTGCCTGCCCATCTGTGCATATAATAGACTACGAATTGTACGAAAACGCCTTGCTCGTACTTGCGTATCGCGTAGGCTCTCACGTGGTGCGAACCTAAAGCCTCGGTTCAATACCCGAGGGTATCGTTTCCCCAGAGAGCGTTTGGACGCTCCCACCCTCACCCTCCACCACTCAAAGATGGCATTGCTTCCACACCATAGTTTCTTCGAATTGTCTTGTTGGCGTTGGGAGTACACTGCCGGGTGATATAAAAATGCAGCCATCCCTCTGGACCAAAGAAAATAAAACCTATATCCTCTTCGGAACAACGCTCAACATGCCTCCGCCGCCCAGACGCTCGAAGAACTCCCGCCCACAGGTTCTCCTGTTCGATATCGGCGGCGTCTGTGTCGTCTCTCCGTTTCAAGCCATCCTTGATTATGAGAAGTCTCGAGGTATACCACCAGGCTGGATCAATCACTCCATCTCCGCTACCAACCCCAATGGCGCCTGGCAGCGACTCGAACGGGGAGAAGTACCGCTGGATCAAGCATGGTTCGCGCACTTCAAGCGGGATCTGCAAGATGAGAAGCGCTGGCGGAGCTTCTACGCCCGGCACCTGGCGAAAGAGCGGGGAGAGAAATTGAGCGATGCGGCGGAAGAGGCAGCATATCAGGTCCCGCCTGTGCCAGACATCGATGCAGAATGGCTTTACTGGGAAATGATGAGGGTGGCGCGAGAGCCAGATCCGTACATGTGGCCTGCTCTCCAGAAGCTCCGCAAGACTGCGGACCAGAGCAACGGCCGACTCATCCTGGGCGCACTGAGCAACACCTCCATCTTCCCCGACGGCCACCCCTTCAACGATGAGAGTACACCCGAAGGAAGACATAACAAGGCGCTGAAAGGCACTTTTGATGTCTTTATGAGCTCGGCGCATGTGGGTATGCGGAAACCCGCGGAGGACATCTACCGGTATGCTGTGACGAGATTGCATGAGACAGCGAAGACAAAGTTTGGAGGGAGCCATCCTGGTGTGAGGGCGGAAGACATCATCTTTCTGGACGATATTGGAGCGAACCTGAGGACGGCTAAGAAAGTGGGAATGGGCACGATCAAGGTGACGTTAGGGAGATCGGATCTGGCTGTTCGCGAGCTAGAGAAGATCACTGGATTGCGACTACTGGAGGAGAAGGCGAAGTTATAGAGAGTCATTTGTGCTAACAGCGGTTAGACAGCAATGAGACCACACAGTCTGCCTCCAGCTCTTGACCCTCGCAGCATAACCGCCATCCGGGCCCCGTTCGATCGTCGGTGTGCTGTCAGATGAGGCTCGAGTCGCGACATGGCTTGTTGGCGAAACATACGCCACATTACAGTCCACACCTGGCAACATTTCAGATTCGCAAGCCCTGCCTCCAAGTCTTGCCTCCCTGCCGGAGTATGTCTGATGTTTTCACCACTGCCGCGCAATCCAGAAGCATTCTGGCATTCTTTAGCTGGTATCGATCGACTTTTCGATCAAGAGCTCGTATGATCAGCGGTGCTGGTAGTCATTCGCGGGTCTGAGGTCTCCCAACAACGATGCGTTGACAACCTGGGCTTGCCTCTTTGAAATCGCGGCGATGGCGTTCGATGTTGATTTTCCACGTGAAGTCTCGTTGATGGTCGACATTTTGCCGTGGCAGGTTCACTTCTTGATGTTCGTGGTGGTGGATTGTTGCGTCGGCGGCCGTGGCAAGTTCGTTGCCGGCATCGTGACTTGTCCTGACGACGGCAGGTACGTCCAGTATGAGGCGACGCAATTCAATGACGGCATCCTGACTCGACGATACGCAATTTGCATGAGATAGAGTGCAGAGCGTGCAGGCCATGCGATGCCGATGGTGCAAGCTGGGTTATATAGCTCGTCTCATGATTCCACACGGATGCCGGATTGACCGATCACGACGTCGAAAGCTTACGGAAGCACCACCAGTCAGAGGCCGCGATCACGAACGGCGGACTCGTGATTTTCCACTGTCCATCACAAACTAGCTGTCGTCCAGGGAGTTTTGACTCACACTATCCATGTCGTGCTTGCCGACTTGGGAATGGAGCCGTACGGCCAGCGCGGGCGCGATCAACGGCGAAAGTCGGTGGTCTGAAGATCAGGTCCTGTCAAGCCTCACACAGGACAAGCCCTCTCGCAACGGCCCCGCATTCGCACAGCCTCATCCGCGTTGGTCGGAGAATGGAGTGTTGTCGCGATTAGAGCCGAGTTTAGCCTTTGTCTCAAGGCGGGAAGAACATTGAACGATCTTGGCACCATGACTTCTTACTCTCGCAACCCTCACATGATACAGCAGTCCGTTCCCTTGTCCTCCTTCCCATACTTGACAGCAACCTCATGCACCATGCCCTCCGTCTGCTCTAACAGCCACTCCAACGCCTCCTCCACCGTGTCTCTCGGCTCACCCTTGAGGATGATCCTCAGGTCCTTGGTAGTATAACTCCGTCTCACAAGCAAAGCGTAATGCCTACCGGTATCTGCAGATGTAGCAGGGTTGGGCACCGGGTCATCCGCCACAGGACGACTCAAGCCAGCGGGCGGAGTCTTGGAGATGGTAGCTTGCTTCTCGTTCAAAGTGATGGTCGGGATCCCGGATTGCGATGGGATTTGAGCGACGACGATCTCAATGTGCTCGTCAGCTGGCTGCTTGTCGTTGAAGCGAGGTCGCAGGATGGTGCCATTGGCGATGATCTGTTGGCGGAGGTCGTTGATCGTTCTTTGCCGGGTTGTGGTGGTGTGAGCGTAGGCTGGAGGGTCGATGTTCATTATGGCAATTTGCTTATCCGTGGTCCTCGATATCTTCTGTTTTGGTGGGCTGTCCGTTGTTGAGATGGTGGTAAATCAGTTGCCTGGTATCGCTGCGCCACATTGGTTCTACGATGACGCAGCTGCAGCGTCCAGCCGCCTGCCTTGGCGAAAACGAGACATCGGAAAGTCAGCATTGTTGTCGGGCATGCGAACGACGTCGAAGTATGCAGAAAGGGAAAGTTACAGGTATAAAGTAGATCCACGCAAAGTGTCATCCCGCAGAGCGCGGCCGAAAGCTGGTGTTTATTTTCTCCGTCAACTACTATCCCAGTCCAAACGAACATTGTTGAAGCTGCGTCCACGGGTGTGCTAACTCAAGGAGCGCGTGTAAGGGTGAGGAGACTACAGTAAGGCCCACTGACATCAATGCACACTCTTGGTCATCCTTCGCGTTCTTTCCTGATCAGCCATGGATCATCTGCTCAGTCTTCGCCATCATCCACTCCAGCGCCTCCACGACCAGGTCCTTAGCCTCTCCTTTCAAGATCATCCAAGCCCTTCGGATGAGGATGGCATAGTTCTTTTCTTCGTCCCCAGCGTCCGTATTGGACGTCGAGAAAGAACTGGATTGTGCTGGTCCTGTGCAAATCATACGGGCCACTATCGCGACGACCCCAATGTGATCATCAGGAGCGTTCTTGTCGGCTGAGCGCTTAGAGTGCAGGACGGATCCATTGGCGATGCTCTGGCTGCGGAGGTCGTTGATAGTGCACTGTCCCGGGTGAGGGTTAGGGACGTACCCGGGTGAGGGTTAGGGACGTACCCGGGAGGCGGGGAGGCTGTCCATCCTGTTTAGTGCTTGGCGTTTCATGGCTCTTTGCGCGTTCTTGCCCTCTGAGCCTCGAGTCGCCAACAGTTCACCTAGGTTTCCCTTTTTTTTAATACCAACGGTGAGGTCTGAGCCATCCAGACACAATGCCGTTACAACCTAGCAACTTCATATCCGCGGTTGCTGCGGCATGTGTTCCACGAGCGTCTCTCTGAGAGGCGTTCGCGGAAGCGGTAGGCTGCATCAGATTTTCCGTGTGGCAAACCACGTGCTTGATGAAGAATGAAGAATGATGAGGATGTGGATGTTTCCACTGTTGACATGATATGCCGTCATATCTGCTAGCAGCATTGACTTTCCGGGGGTGGCGTTCGAGGAGATCTGATCTCAAATTCAAACATGACTCGAGCTAAAAACAAGATCTCTCACCAATATTATCACCATGGCCTCGAAAGAGGCTGCGGCCTTCCCTTGCGCTCTGTCAGTCAGAACCATCTGTCAAACAAGCACATTCGACTGACTCCGCCTGCAGCACCATCAATATCCCATTTCCGACACATCGTCTGGCAAACGCAGCCCTTCGTGCTTTGGCTGTGGACAAGGAGCTCTCAGCACTTGTCTCGCGATCCTTCAGCCTAACTGTCCCTGCCGATCGCCCGGAGGCCGATTCGACGTCACAAATAGCCCTCCAGGTGGACTATAGAGCCACGACGAATCGCATGCTTCGGGTAGCGGTGAATGGTTTCTTTGAATCCCTTGGCGTCGTAATCCAGGTTATGGAGGAACTAGACGTGGACGTGCTTCATGAACAGGGCCTCGAGGGCCTTGAGGGAGCTCAAGGCGTTGAGCAAGGCATGACCGGGACTGGTGTCACTGGAGCTTGAAATGAGTGTTCTCCATGCCGTAATCTAAGAAATGGGAAACGAATGTTTCCCTCGCTGAAATAGCACTTAAGGGAGCTGATCGTCGCCTGGACATATGTCACGATCAAGCAATCAGAGGTATGCTGGAGATTTCGCATGCACTACGACACGACTCCGCAGGCGCAGAGTCCAGTGCTTCGTCCTGCCAGCATGAATGTGTTGCAGGATGATACGAGGCTAAATCACACACAAGACCTCGGGAGACGTGGCAGTGGACATCGCACTCACATCGCCTTGGGAAGACGTAGCGAGAGACAAATGACACAACGCCGACTGCATAGCCCTGCATGTCTTGCGCTCCTACATCAAGGATATGCCCAAGTCCTCTACAGCACCATCCAACATCAGTGCCGGCACCCGATCCTCAGCCCACTTGGATGTGGACCCACCACCACAGCCTCATCCTTCTGCACGGTCGACCTCTGCGCACGTGGTTTGCCACACGGAAAATCTGATGCAGCCTACCGCTTCCGCGAACGCCTCTCAGAGAGACGCTCGTGGAACACATGCCGCAGCAACCGCGGATATGAAGT
>DAHZQE010000207.1:0-4304 GCA_027409005.1 Ferrimicrobium sp.
TGGGCATCGGGTGCGAACCCGAGTTCATCAATCACCTCAAAAGCACCAGTCTTTTGTCCTTGCAAACGATCTGGGTTTATAGAGTTCACGATGGTCAACGGATGCGTATCCGCCAGATCACGAACCAGCCGCAGACCCTCGTCAAAATTGCCATCGATCTGGATCACCTTTGCTCCATACACCAGTGCTTGCGCCAATTTTCCAAGGGCGATATGACCCGAGGGTATTAGCACAACCGCATCAATGCCGGCCGCGGCAGCATAGGCGGCGGCACTAGCCGAGGTGTTGCCGGTAGAGGCGCAGATAATAGTAGTACTGCCCTCAGAAACTGCCTTCGAAACCGCCATCGTCATCCCACGATCCTTGAAGGAACCAGTAGGATTCATTCCCTCCAATTTTAGGTATACCTCAGCTCCAACTCGCTCTGAAAGCCGAGGAGCAAAGCGGAGCGGTGTTCCTCCTTCCCCGAGGCTTACGGCACGCGTACTCGGGTCAATCGGCAGAAAAGACCGATAGCGTTCAATGATGCCAGGCCAACGCTCTTTCTTCATGCTTTCCCTCCTCACTCAAGCACTCGCAGCAGCTTGTGTGATCGTTCAATAACATCGAGATCGGCCAGTTCAGCCATCGTCGCCTTGATCGCCGAGAGGCGGGTACGATGCGTCAGAAAGACCAGGTGCGCTAATTCGCCATCAAGTTCGTACTGTTCCATACGAGCGATTGAGACTAAGTGATGACCGAAGACCTCGCTCACCTGCGACAACACACCTGGAGCGTCTGCCACATCCACAGAGAGTGCGAAAACCGCATCGATTGAGGAGTCCTCCACAAATCGCGTATCTGTCACCATACTCATAGATGCCCGAGTCGAAGTTCGCAAGTTCTTAATTGCGTCGATAATATCAGCCAAAACGGCTGATGCCGTCGGTAAACCTCCTGCTCCAGGACCGGAGAACATCAGTTGGCCGACCGCCGATCCCTCTACAAAAACCGCGTTGAAGGAGCCGCGAACACTCGCAAGAGGGTGAGTCGACATCACGATTGCAGGAAATACCTCGACGCGAATAGGAGCGTCCGGGTCGTCGATATCGCGCTCCGCCTGTGCAAGCAACTTGATCACCCCACCGCTGCGCTCAGCAAAATCAAAGTCCGAAGGCGTGATCCCCCAGATTCCATCCACGTTTACGTCCTCGACATCAACGTGGCTCCCAAAAGCAATGCTCGCTATGATAGCAAGCTTTGATGCAGCATCCCTGCCGGAGAGATCGCCAGAGGGGTCAGCCTCTGCGTATCCGAGCTGCTGAGCCTCTGCGAGCGCAGTATCAAGCGAGATATGTTCCTCCTGCATCTTGGTGAGAATGTAATTTGTAGTGCCATTGACGATACCTACAATTCGAGAGAGGCGCTCACCAAACAGGGAGACTCGCAGAGCCCGAATGAGCGGGATACCACCAGCAACTGCAGCCTCAAAAAAAATATCTCGACTCGCAGCCTCAGCCGCGAGTTCAAGCTCGAGAAAATGAGTACTAAGGATCTCTTTGTTGGCAGTCACTACCGACTTCTTTGCACCGAGCGCGGCTCGGATAGCTCCAAGCGCGAAATCGCCAGGACCCAGAAGCTCTACCACCAACCCAATCTCACCGTCATCTATCACGTCACTCAACTGCGTGGTCAAGAGGTCCTTAGAGATCGGCGCAACTCGCTCCTTCTCGGGATCACGCACAAGAATTCTGCCAATCTCGAGAGGTTCCCCCAGGAGACGTGCCAGTCGATCTCCCTCCTGATCTAGGAGGGCAACAAGTGCGCCGCCTACGGTTCCACAGCCAAGCAAGCCAATCTTCAACCATCTACCTCCAGACGGAATAGGTCATCTATCGTCTCCCGACGCGCTATCAGTCTCGCCTGTCCATGACCAACCAAAACGACAGCAGGTCGCGGAAGCTTGTTGTAGTTCGATCCCATCGCATAGCCGTAGGCCCCAGTCACCGGCGTCATGACTAGCTCCCCAACCTGCAAGTCGGTCGGTAACCGAGCCTCACGTACCAGGACATCTCCTGATTCGCAATGCTTGCCAACAAGTGCGACGGTCATATCGTGCGGATCGAAAAGTCGAGAAGACGTAAAGGCCTCATAGCCACTCCCGTAGAGTACTGGACGTGGGTTATCACTCATGCCCCCATCTACCGCAACATAGGTACGTACCCCGGGAATCTCCTTGATGACCCCTACGGTGTAGACGGTTACAGCAGCAGCCGCCACGATTGCACGCCCTGGTTCGATAAAAGTCTGCTGATCACGCATCCCATGTGCTACGAACGCTTCACGGAGCCAACTCGTCCATTCACCAATCGTGGGTACGCGTTCGTCTCGAAGGTACCCTACGCCAAACCCGCCGCCAATACATAGCTCCTCGACGTCC
Organism: Ferrimicrobium sp.; assembly: GCA_027409005.1. Classification (GTDB taxonomy): domain Bacteria; phylum Actinomycetota; class Acidimicrobiia; order Acidimicrobiales; family Acidimicrobiaceae; genus Ferrimicrobium. The sequence continues at coordinate 2,420 of DAHZQE010000207.1, forward strand.
TCATCCTTGGCGAGCGTGACCATCACGTCTATAGCGTCGCGAAAGGAGCCGAGCGCAAACACCTGAGAACCAATGTGACAGTGCAGACCAGACAGCATCAGGTGAGAGCTCGCCTTGACTCTCGCGATCGCCCGATGGGCGTCACCGTTAGCAAGATTGAAGCCGAACTTTGAATCCTGCTGGCCAGTGCGTACGTAGGCATGCGTATGCGCCTCGATGCCTGGTGTGATCCGAAGCCACACGCTCGCAGACCCTCCCAAGTAGTCGAGCCTATCAATCTCGTCGAACGAGTCAACCACGATCCTGCCAACTTTGGCATCGATGGCCATGCGCAGCTCATCAAAGGACTTGTTGTTGCCGTGGAGGATCACACGCTTCGGTTGTACTCCGCCACGCAAGCCAGCCTCCAACTCCCCTTGAGAGGCCGCATCCCACCACAAACCCTCTTCGCTGATAAGTCGTGCCATCGCAACGGAGGGGAACGCCTTAGACGCATAGATCACCCGACCCCCTCCAAAACCCTCGGTCGCCTCGCGCATGCGTGTTCGGAGATGGTTCTCGTCATAGATAAAAAGTGGACTCCCGTACTGTCTCACGAGTTCACTGACCCTCATCCCACCAATAATGAGTTCCCCTAGCGCATCCACCGCGGCCGTGTGTGGAGCAAGATGGTCAGGAAGAACCCCCAGATCTCCCAACTTACATCTCCTCGAGAGGTACGACTCCGAGGAGACCGAGTGCGGTAGCGATTGCGAGTTGAGCTGCTCTAGCAAGCATCAGTCTGCCATCACGCTCGATCGGCGCCGCGGTCAACACCGGACAATCATGATAGAAGCCGTGGAAATCAGAGGCGGTCTGCATAAGCCAACCCACAACCTTGTGAGGTGCACGTTCCACAGCCGCGCGCACTATCACCGACTCAAGTCTTATCAGATCCTTCATGAGTGCCGCCTCACGTGGATGGGTCAGAGTTGCCAACGATTGTGTAGAGACGTCTTCAACTCGCACGCCTTGATTCTCTGCGTTGCGCAATAATGCTGCAATCCGAGCATGGGCATACTGGATGTAGAAGACTGGATTCTCCATCGATTGCGATTTCGCCTGGGCGAGATCGATCTGAGAAGCGCGATCGATGGAGCTTGACAGGATAAGAAGACGAGTGGCATCACGCCCTAGCTCCTGGACAAGCCAGTCGAGTGGAATTGCGGTGCCAGCCCGCTTCGAGAACTTGACCGCCTGCCCTTGCTCGAGCAACGACACCATCTGGCCGAGCTTGATCTCCAAGCGACTCTCGTCGATGCCAAGAGCTCGGATGGCAGCCATCATTGAGGCGACCTGACCGTGATGATCGGCCCCAAATACGTCGATCACCAAGGAGTAATCTCGAACAACGAGCTTGTTGTAATGGTAGGCGATATCTCCTGCGAGGTAGGTAAAGTCACCGTTTGATTTGCGCATCACTCGGTCGCGAGTGTCGCCAAAGCGTTCGGAAGCAAACCAAAGGGCACCGTCATGGTCGTAGATGGCACCTCGCTCCTCGAGCTTGGCAACCACATCAGCCACATCACCCGACTCCTCGATAGAAGCCTGTGAAAACCAGCTGTCCATCTCAATTCCTAGGTGTCCAAGCGTGACTCGAATGAGCTCAAGGATGATAGGTACCGCCCAACTCCCGGCCTCCACGACGTCATCTGAACCTTTGTACCTACCAGCGAGGTCGGAGATATACGCACCTTGATAACCGCCTTCTGGAACCTCATCACCGTTGCGCACCGCTATGATCGAGGCTCCGAGCTGCCTGATCTGTCCACCGGTATCGTTGACGTAATACTCCTTGGTGACCCGATAGTTCACGAATTCGAGCAGTCGACTTAATGCATCACCG
>DAHZQE010000214.1:0-12079 GCA_027409005.1 Ferrimicrobium sp.
TGGCCCTCCAGGTACGTGAAGTTCGCCCAGCCTGCGCCTCCCTTGGCGTTGACGGCCGCTTCGAACTGCTGCACGCCTTCGTTCAGGAAGTAGTCATCGTGCGTGCCTACATACACGTAAATGCGATTTTGAAGAACCTCTCCAAGGTTTGTAGGGCCGTTCCAATTTGATGTGACGTATTTGGAGAGGTCGAAGAGTTTCCAGTACTCCACTGCTTCGTGGTAGATCTCGCCGGTGACTTTGTCCCAGGGTTCGAGGGGGTAGTTGTTATAGCCTTGGACACCGAAGACAGTGTTCCAAGTATCCCATTGGCGGGAGGATCGCGAGGATGTGCCCTGGCTCAACTCCCAGTGGTTCTCTTGTGCGGTCGTGGCAAGGATGACTTGCGTACCATTTGCATCAAAACCCCGGATAGAAGGCACATGAAAGGACGGCTGCAGATCGAGGTTGTGGGGAGGAAGATGGGGTATGTGGATGAAACCAGGGCTAGTGGCGAGGTGTGGACGGGCGTGTAGAGTCACGGAACACGGTTCGGTGGCATTGTGTATATCCTGGAATACTTGGGGGTTTTGATGGCACTGAGAAGCGTCTTCCCCTGCCGCCGCCGCCGCCACCACCCCGCGTCGCGTCACTTTGAGCCGCAAAAGTCCGTGCTCGCGCCCAATGACCTCATTGCATCCTGGATCTCGCAGCCGCACGATCAGATCGATCTGGTGGAATCGAAATACGCGCCTCCGCCGCGCCGTCGGGGGTGTAGTACAGCCGCCTGATTTCGAGGTACAGGTAAGGGGACTACACTCCTTTCTCACACCCATCGCAGTTGCGTTCGTGAATGTTCGGGCTTCCTTTCTTGCGAGGAAGCCGCACGCGACTACTGCCACAACAATCTCGCCTGGATCTACTCAGGCCTTCGCGGGTGCGGTATATCGATATCATGCCGAAACGAAAGGCCTCTTCTATAGACCTTCATGTAGCTAATGGCGGTGTACCAGCCCTGAAGCGCAGGGCCTCTTCACGCATCGCGTCCACGGCCGTGAATCCGGATATCAATCCTGCGATTCTGGACGCGCCGGATGCTACACGCGCTTCGCCCGACAGCGATGTGAATGAAGGCATCGTGCCCAATGGCAACGTCAAGACCAATGGGGTCAAGGAGGAAAGTCCATTGAGCGACGCGCCGGACGTTGTCGTGCCTCCCAAGCCCAGGCCAGCGAAGGGGAGAGGCAAGAAAGCCACCGTAGATGAGGCCGGGAAGGACTTGCATGAGGCAGAGGAGGTTGTGAGTGTGGTGGTGGATGCTGCCGAGACGAAAGCGCCAGTGGCGAAGAAGGGAAGAGAGAAGCAGATCAAGGACGAGGGAGGTGCTGCGGAGGCGCCAGTAAAGACTGCGCCGGCGAAGAAGGGCAGGAAGAGTACCGACGACGATGTCGAAGCTCGTGACCCGGAGGCCGACGGCGACGAGGAAACGCCTGACGAGGAAGAGGTCAAGGAGGCTCTCGCAAGGCCACCGCCAGTCAATAGCGATTATCTGCCTCTGCCGTGGAAAGGCCGGCTGGGCTATGCATGCCTGAATACGTACCTGCGACAATCCAACCCACCGGTCTTCAGCTCGAGGACATGTCGGATCCAGTCGATCTTGGAACACCGACATCCGCTTCAGGACCCTTCGCAGCCGGAGCATCCGACCAAGAACAAGCCAGACCGCAGCAAGCCAGCCGACGTCGAGCTCGGCCAGCGATACGTGGAACAGCTGTGCTTGGCGAATATCAAAGACATTGCTAAGATGCTCCGCTGGAACGATCGATACAACATCAAGTTCATGCGGCTTTCCAGCGAGATGTTTCCATTCGCCTCACATCCGGAGTACGGCTACAAGCTTGCGCCCTTCGCAACCGAAGCCCTGGCAGAGGCTGGCAAGGTGATTGCCGAGCTTGGCCATCGCGTCACGACGCATCCGGGACAGTTCACGCAGCTCGGCAGTCCGCGCAAGCAAGTGATTGACAATGCTATCCGCGACCTCGAGTACCATGATGAGATGCTGTCACTTTTGAAGCTTCCCGAGCAGCTTGACAAAGATGCGGTAATGATCCTACACATGGGCGGCATGTTCGAAGGCAAAGCCGAGACCATCGCGCGCTTCAAAGAGAACTATCCCAACCTCTCCCAATCCATCAAGAATCGCCTCGTGCTCGAAAACGACGATATGGGCTGGTCCGTCCACGACCTCCTGCCCGTATGCGAAGAACTCAACATCCCGCTGGTACTCGACTACCACCACCACAACATTGTCTTCGACTCGAGCCATATTCGAGAAGGGACCAAGGACATCATGGACCTTTACCCGCGCATCAAAGCGACCTGGGACCGGAAAGGCATCAAGCAGAAGATGCATTACTCCGAGCCCACGCCTCCCGCCATCACTCCGCGGCAACGAAGGAAGCACTCGCCTCGTGTCATGACTCTGCCGCCATGCGCACCGGACATGGATCTCATGATCGAAGCCAAAGACAAAGAACAAGCTGTCTTCGAACTCATGCGGACGTTCAAATTGCCTGGGTTCGACACCTTCAACGACATCATCCCCTACGTCCGTAATGACGATAACAAGGCGGCAATGGCTACTGTAGCCAAGAACTCCCGCAAAAAGAACCCGGATCTTGAACAAGCCGGCCCCGATCTCATACCAGAGGACGAGGTAGGTATGGGAGGGCCGGAGGGGAGAGTATACTGGCCACCGGGTATGGAAGAATGGCTCCGGCCCAAGAAGAGGGAGGTGAAGCCCAAGGTTCCGAAGCCGGAGAAAACGAAGGAGGAGAAGAAGGCCGAGGCCGAGAAATTGTATCGGGAGGCGCAAGCCAAGAAGGTTGTGAAGGAAGGGGAGGGCGACGGGGAGAGCAGCAGCGGAGGCGAGGCAGTGACGCCTGCCACTAAGAAGGCGAGAGCGGCTATGAAGAAGAAGGAACAGGCTGATAAGGTCAAGGCTGCTGCGAAGGCTGAGGTCGATGAAGCCAAGCGAGTGCTAAAAGCCGAGAAAGATGCTTCGAAGGGGAAGGGAGGGCATAAAACAAAAGTCAAGAAGGAGAAGGAGGAAGTGGCTGTGCCGACGCCTAGTACGAGTGAGGATGCGATGTCAGATGTGCAGATGAGCGAAGCTGAGGCGCCGGTGACGCCTACGGCGAGGAGGGCCGGAAGTCGGAAAACCACGGGCAGGGCCGCAAAGGCGAAGAAGATCAGCTACGCGGATGAGGACGCGGGCGAGATGGAGGCTTGAGTACATGACCGAAAGGCTCGTTGAAGTGACTCTGTACAATGTGCCAAAAATAAGGTATACACAACTACAAGTACAGATCGTCTTCCAGAAATGCACACTCAGACCTGGCCAGGGGTATCACCCTTGTCTCCGCAAGGTCCCATATCCAGCGCCCCTTGCCTTCCGAGCCCTCGACCCCTATCATCCTCAAGCAGGCACCTCATTCTCCTTCCCTACCCCCTCGTTCTGACTCCTCAGAAAACTCAGCCTCTTCTTCAGCTGCGCCGTGCTCATACTACTATAATCCTTCACCTGTCCCAGCCCTTCTCCCCATGCTGCAGCACTAGCACCCGTCGTGCTCCCCGCACGAGTGGTGACAGTCCCCCCCATCCTCTCCCCACTCCTGTTCTCCCCCTCCCTCTCCCTGTCCGCCTCCGCTCTCTCCCGCAATTTATCTTCGCTGGCCTTGAAGAAGCTCAACCGCCTCGGCAGACTAGGGTCCGGCAGTCGGCTGCCGCTGCGTCCCCTGCCATCGCCTTTGCTGTCTCTATTCGCACTCGAGCCTCTTCGCCCCAGCCAGCCGAGTGAGCTGCGCCGACGACTTTGGCGGGGATGTGATTCGTTCTCGTCTTCGGTGATGTTGCCGTCCGTGGCTGCCTCTGCGGGTGCCGCTCCAGCATTGGCTTGCCGCGAGACGGCACGGAGATCTTCGTCCTGGTCTTCTCGAGTGGTAGGCTCGGTGAGCCATCCTTCCCCATGGTTGGGCCAGAGGGCCGCAATCTCCGGCGCGAACGTCGCCTCGAAGCGCGGGATGATTTCTGCGCGCGTGGCGAGGAAAGCCGGCCGAGTGTAGAGGGACAAGCATCTCCTGATCGCCAAAGCATGGTCGAGGAGAGCGATCTTCAACGCGTTCTGCATAGGTGTCAAAGCCGGTTCGCTGGCGGGTTTGTCTAGCAGATCTTCGGTCGAAAGCTCGGCGGACGCGCTATCGGGGACTTCGGAGGCGGGGAAGAGGGCGCGGTATCGAGCAACGCTGCTGTCGGATGTGGGATCCACAGAGAGGATGATCATGTCTGAAAGCTGGCTCATTGCTCCTTCGTCTTCGCCGGTGGAGATGCGACGTTCGGTCGACAGCAGTTCTTGCGTCTTGCGCGTCGTGCGTTCGATGGCTGCTTCAATGGGCTCGAGGGTAGTCTTCTGCGTGCTGACCACCTCGCTTTGCCGGAGCAGATTGGGAAAGGAGTCGGCGGTTGTGTAGATGACCTTCTCTACCGTTTGCTCCGTCACGGGTACATTGACTGCCATTGACCGCGTCGTCTGGGCGAACCTGTTGGGATTCGACAGAAGCGCGTACTCTCTCGCCGCATGGGTGACTTTGGTGCGCTGGTACACCATATGATTGATATCCTTGTTGGCGCTGACCGGGAAGATTTGTAGATACTGGCCCTCACCCTCTGTGTCGGCTGTGCTGCGCACGATCTGCGCGGCAGGGTGGAGTTGCTGCAGTCGTTCCTCGAAATTGCCCAGGCGCTCCGCGGCATGGCCTTCGAAAATGTACTCCTTGTCACGTACCCCAGGAGCGAAGCCGAGGCCTTTGTAGACAACACGGAAGTAGCGAGCATTCGGCCTCTCGCCCTTGACGATGCGTTCGTAGATGCTAGCCATTGCCCTCTGCGCCCTCGCCAGCTTGCCGAAGTCGAAAATATTGCTCTCGTACTGCGTCGCAAGCTCCTTGTAAGCAGCCAAAGCCTGCATCCAGCTCTGGCCTCGCTCGAATGCCTGACACATCTCAAAATACAGTGCCTCTTTCCGCTCGAACGCTGTCTGCGCAGGATAGACCGGTCCCTTGAGCTGCTCGACCCTAGTCGCAGGTTCCCACGCGTATCTCTCCGCATGTAGCTGCAGAGCCAGCCCAGCCTCGGTATGATTGCCCGACAGCACCTGCAAATCGGCAAGCTGGTGGACGTACCGGATGTAGGCCTCCTCGCTCTGCATATCACGCAGGAACTCCATAAGTCTCAGCGTATCCACGATCTTAGTAGCCTCATTTGCACCACCACCATTCTTGTGCACTGTTGCCAGCATGCCGAGCAGCTCCTCGACTTTGCCAAACATCTCCACCACCGCCTGGTACAGCTCCGCCTCGGTCGAGTCTTCCAACGGCTTGAACGTCTCGAGGACCTCTTGGACGAAAGTCTTCTGCAGATAACTCTCCGTCACGCTCCTGGTCCGGCAGAGATGATCAAGACAATCGATCATGGCCGTCTGGATGACGCCAAGTTCCTGATCAATCTCCCACGTCGAGACGATCATCGTTCTGAGCACCTCGATCGCCACCTTCCTCAGGCCAGCATGCACACTCAAGCACAGCTCCACAACCGGTGCCACCAACTCCGGCACAAATTGCACTTGGTACCCACCCAGTCGCTCGAAGCCATGCAGGTTCCGACTCTCCTCATCCGTCTCCCACCCAATCGCGCTCCACGTCCTCCTCAACAACTGCGCGCCAAGCTCCCTCACATCTCCCGCAATCTTCCACACCGCCCTCCGCTTCTGTTCCGGGAAAGCCTCCATCGCCAAACCCGGCGATGACACAGCAAGGAACAGCGTGTCGAAGAAAGCCCGCCAGATCTCAGTATCAAATTCCATCGCATCCTCCATATCCGCCGTACTCGGGACACCATCCAGAAGAGCTTCCGAGATCCTTTCCAGTGCAGCCATGGCGAAGCGGTGTTGGCTTGCGTGCAGACTCAGCCAGGAACGCGGGAAAGCTTCGCAGCCGAGCACGCTTTGGCCGACTTTGAGGCATTGCATTAGCACGCCTGTAATATCGATCTGGGAGGCATCAAAGTAAAGGCGCGTTTGCGTTGTCAAGGCTGCGGAGAGCAAAGTCGAAAGCTCCAGCAGCGCTTCGTCGACTTCGAGGGTTGCGCCGTTGGGGACAGGTTTGGTGGGAAAAGGGTAGGAGGAGGGGAAGAGCATGCTGAAGACTTTGCGTTTGCCAGCTGGATGCTTCTGCAGCGCGAGGTAGGATTCCGTCATCTTGGGGACGTATTGGCAGCTCTCTTCGCCCAGTCCTTCAATTTGCGCGGCAACAACGCTGCAGCAGAGGCGGACTTGGTCGCGGTATTGCTGCGTTACACCACCTGAAGCGTTGAGTGCACCGGCACATGTTGCTGGATCGCCCCAGTAAGGTGCTAGCCAGCGGAGGCTATTGGCAATGAGGTTTGTGCGAGCTTCAGGGTCCTTGAAAGCTTCGAGCCCGCTCAGTTGAACGATGAGGACGAGACGGTAGCAGATCATCTTGCCCTGCGCTCGGGTGCAAGCGTCTAGCAAGTCCGTGGCAATCTCCAGTATCTCTGTTGCGCTCATAAGGCCAGTGAGCTCCGGAAGCCAGGTATGGAAGTGCTGAACGACGAGAGTCTGGGTGCCGAGGAGGATCGGCATAGGATTGCGCATCAGCGCCATCAGAGCCACAAAGAGTGACTGCAGGTCCTGCTTGAAGTCTGGATGGCGAGTCTCGTGACGGTGGCCGTTGACGAGACCGGTTCCCTCATTATCCGGATCCGGGTACTTCGTGGTTTCGATGATCAGCCTGAGCATCAGATCGCCGACCTTCAGCGCCGCTCTCAACTTTCGACTCTTCTCCGCATCCATACTCCCGCCCAACAACCTCTTATAAGCCCTGACCAGACTCCTCGAAGCATACTGCCAATCCCTTCTCGTCGTCGCATAAGCCGTGATGAAGTCGCCAAGATCAAAACGCCGATCCCTCGCGATCCCCAGCACCACGACTAAATCTTGAAACACCAGATCTTCGTGCGATTCGCTCCGTGCGTACTCGTTCAAGATCTCGAAAAGTGCTGTGAAGACTCCAGATAGCAACTTCACGATCTCGATCTCCGGCACGAAGCAAAATCTCTGCAGAAGCGAGAACAAATCTTTGCCATAGAAGCTCCGCCAGTCCAGCAGACCCAGCAAATTCGGATCATGCGAGTACTCGGTGCTACACAGGAATGTCCCGATTCTCACAGTCGCCATCGCATGCTCACTCCTCGGCGTCGCCCATGGCGGGAGGGCGAGGTATGCGCCTTTCCCACCAATCATAGAGCTGCTGTACTCATCATACACATACAGCGCCACGTTGTGCTCCCCATCTCTAACAAACGCCTCATTCTCCCACAACGGCACCCATGCGAGCGCGAAGGGGAAGTTGGGCGCATCGGCTATACTCATCACGATGTGGCAACCAGGCACGTCTTCCGCGGGGATCGCAAGACGGATAGTCTGATTCCATCCTTCGCCCCGCTCGACGCCTGTGGTGCGCCATGCGGTGTGGCCCGCGTGGTTCGCGGCGGTAAAGATGCAGTCTTCAATTCTTGCGCCGTCGGCGCGGCGGACTTCGAGCGTGAGTTGAAGGTTCGCAAGTGGGGTTGTGCAGCGTTGGGATAGTGGCACATTGCCAAATTTGCTGTGTGAGAGGTGAGCTTGGCCGTGGCGACCTGGTATGGTGGGTTCGGAAAGTGTGAGGTAAATGTCCGATCGCTTGCCTGCTGGTGGTGCGCCGGAGAAGCCGATCTTTGGCGTGCAGAAGACGTCGTAGAGGAGAGTTGGGGTGTTGCGCACCAGGGCTTCGAGGTCTGGATTCGCGAAGCAGATGGCAGAAACTTCCATGCGTTTGATTGCTTTGACTTTGGCGAAGCTGCCAGTCGGGGAGCGCATGAGGTCGCGGATGATGTCGTTCCAGTCTTGATTGTCGTCGGTGTCATCTTCGCCGGGTGGACAGGGGGACCAGATGGCGATCTTCCTTTCCATCTCCATGCCTGGACTACGGGCGAGGCGGGTGATGGAGGTGGCGCCGATGCCGACTGTACGCTTGACGGTCTTGACGTCCTTACTGCTGAACTCGGACTGGCTCTCGCTGTTTCTGTCGTCTGTGGAATAGCTTGACAGTGCTGTGCTTGGGCGCGCTTGGGAATCGGCGCGCAGGTGTCCGTCCCTTCGCCTCTGGCTGCCGAAGACACTCCGGCGACCCTTCATGCTGCCGTGCTTGTTGCCCCCACTGCCCAGACTGGCCAGGCTCATGGAAGCCAGGTGCCCTTGCGGTCCCGTCAAGGCAGTCCGTACGGGCTCGTCTTTGAGGACCTTGAAGATGACAAATACCTCCTTGCTCTCCGTCCCAATCCCAAGGTCAGATGCCGAGAGATTGATGAACAAACTCTTTGGCTGATCCTCACTCATCTCAGGCCTCTCGGGCATAGGAAGCGAGATCGCATAATTCTCGCTGAGCGCCAGCGGTTTCTCCAAAGCTTGGCGTGCGCAGATATACATCTGCACAGCCGCCGGCTCGCCATCATCAAAGTCCGCCACCAAGTTCCGCACGTCCACCAGGATATGGTATAGCATGTGCCTATCCACGGGCGGATTCGGCGGACGATCCAGAATACTCATATTCGCCTGCAACTTCGTCATCTCAATCACCGAATCCTCGGCCGTCAGAATCCGACCTTTCTCCGTCGGACTTCTGACGATTACTTCCTGCGACTCAGGCGTGAGCAGCTTGTTTCCCGCTACAAGATCCCACACGGTATCCTCGCGCAGCGTCCGCAACTCCTTCGCGGTCATGACATCGTGCAGTAATTGTTTGCGGCTGCGATCCAGTCGTTTGATCAATTCCTGCACGCGTCCCAGCTGGCTGTATCCACGTGCGAGTAGAATTTCGTGTAGCCGCGCATCATGCCACTCGCGCAGACAGCTCGCGATCTCGTCGACGAGTGGCTCCTGCGCGCTTAGGCCTGTCTCGTCGCCGACGCGCAAAGTCGGGACCGGCGCAGGAGGCTTTGGCGCGTTTGGGTCGCGCGGGAGAGGTTCCTCCTCGACCAATTTCGTAGCAGCTTTCCGCTGCGAGACATCGTGCGCCGAGCGCTTCCCGCTCAGAGCCCGACTCAGTCTCCGCGCATACACTGCTTGGCTCTTCCTGCGCGTGCGCTCGTCGGCGGCTTTCTCTTCCCTCTCGTGCTCGATCACCGGAGCCTTCCCACTGCTATTTCCGTTTCCGTTCTCACCTTCCATCACCTCCCTCACTTCGACACAATTTCGCGGGAAGATTCCCGTGAAGACTCTGGCATCCAGCTGCTCCCCTTTCTCGCTCGTGAGGCCAGCGAGCAGACTCGGGAAGCCGACGAGATACCCGCGGTACCAGTCACCATTGCTGCCGCCTTGTTCGATGATGTAGAGGCAGTCACCGATTTGTAGCGGGAGGTCGGAATCGTGGGTTGCGCGGAAGGGGTGGATGGCTATGGCGAAGGCGACAGCGGGGAGGGGTTTCCAGGGCATGGCGGCGGTGATGGTGTGGTGGTGATGCGGAAGAAGCTAGTGATACATTGGTGGAATGATAGATAGCTCTTTCTCGTGGTGATGTCTTCGTAAGTGACTCGGATGAACCAAATTGTACAGTCCTCCTGGTCGACCCAATTGAGTTTCGGGTGGGCTTTGATAGCCCTCGCTTAAGATCGGTTTGCGGAGGGGAGATTGGACGTGCCGGCGCGGGGAATGCTAGCAAACAATGACGACCTGTACAAGTGAAAGAGCGACTTGAGGAGTCGGAAGAATCCCTATACACGGCGCCCAAAGCCTTCCCATCCTGTACAACCTTCTGCGACGGAGGAAATCTTGGAGGGAGATGCCATCCAATTCGCGTTCGGGGGCATATGCACGGTGCACGGGCTTCAGGCTGTCTAATGCCGGTCGCCGAATGTAGACTGGTTCAGGGACTTATTCGAGATCGAGAGTGTCCTACTTTGGTGAATCTAGCCGTTCGGAGTAGTAGTACAGATCTCTTCATCGACCTGCACACAGCGGTCCTTCGCGCTGTCATATGTTTCAGGTCCCAGGAGCCATGTGCGACGGAGAAGCTCGCCCAGAGAAGGCTAGTCGCATGGCGATCCTGTTCCTTCCGAGAAAGGAGGGCTCGGCATACTCAAATAAGGTTCGGAAGGTGGTGCCGAGCCTTCCGCACACGCGATATCACGTGAGCAGGCGATCAGGTCCTCCTCCCGCGACCTCAACTTCTCATGCACTGCGAAGTGCTGACATGAATGCCGAACCCCACATGACTCAACCCACGCACGACCCAGCAAAGTATCACTGGGTCCCCGTTGGAGCCTCGGAGTCAGATAGCCCGGACATCTTCCCTAATCGCATCCCCGCACTGCAGGCCAGACGTCACTTCATACCTGCCCATCAGCGATTTCAATGTTGCATCGTCCACCAGGGACCCAGCTCCTAACTAAGCAGGCGAAGCCCCACAAGCTCATGGTAACCCGCCTGGGAAAACCACGCCGATCATGCTTCGTCTGGGTGCGGTGACAACCTCCCGTGTCTGATGAGGAAACCTCACAGCTGCCGGGCGTCCGCACTATGCATTCATCATGGCCCCCATTGGATTGCTGCACACTGGTATATCGACTTGATGCACCCTTGTGTATGAGAAGTCCTCAATGATCGCCGGACCATCCAGCGGCCAGGCTCTCCTCAACAGAAAGGATGACAGCCGGGTCCGAAACAGAGGTTGATCGTTTCTTGCAGGCTCATAGTGCTGCCGCACAGCCCCTAGCAGACGGACATGGATCATACTTCTGGATGGTCGATGATCCCAGGCATAATACTGTCCCCGCATGCATCCTGCAAGGCATCACTGTAACCTCACCTCAAGCAATGCATCATATCACCGTCCCCGCGAGCGACGCTGTTCGAGATATGAAAGATCAACAGGTAAGCCTTGCATGATTGAGCAGCGTTTGCAAGTCAAGCTCGTGGCATACTCACCATGAGGCTGTCGGTTTCCTCCACTCTTACCTCCCTCCTCTCCCTCGCCTATTCCCAGAACATCATTCCCCTGTCCGGCTCCTCCTGGACCCTCTCTAACCCTTCCCTCAACATCTCCGTCCCCGCGCACCTCCCCTCGCAGGCACATCTCGACCTCTACGCCGCCCAAGTCATAGGAGATCCGTATTACGGCCTCAACGATTTCAACCTCCGCTGGGTAATCTGGAGCAACTGGACCTACACCTCTGCTCCCATTGGTGGCCTTAATACCAACAACAGCGCAAACACATGGCTCCTCTTCAACGGCCTCGACACCTTCGCGGAGATCACCTTCTGCGGCAAGCATGTCGCTAACACCGATAATCAGTTCCGGCAATGGTGGTTCGACGTCTCGGAACACCTGCAGGGTTGCGCTGAGGAGGACAGAGTGTTGAGTATGAACTTTGGATCCGCGCCGTTGATCGCTGATGCTATTGCAAACGAGCCGGGCCAGGAATCGTGGCCGTACGGAGTGCAGAACTTGTTTGAGTTTAACAACCGTTGGTTCATTAGAAAGGAGCAGAGTGATTTTGGATGGGACTGGGGACCGGCTTTTGCCCGTAAGTCTTCCAGAGGTTCCGAACTCGAGGGTGTTGGCTGATCACGGATGTGTAGCTGCTGGGCCGTGGCAACCGGCTTGGGTCATCCAGCTGGAGACCGAGGAAGCGTATGTGCGGAATACTTTCATCGACATTTACCGTCAGGGCCAGCTGTCTCTGATCCCACCGGACCAATCTGCACCATGGGTGATCAATGCTAGCTTGGACTACATTGGCTCTCTGCCAGCTGGTGCGAAGATGACTTATGTTCTCCGCGATTTGAAGAACGCCACCGTGTTCAGTGGCTCACTCAACAATCTGAACTGCACGAATGGCTCCGTCACAGGCTCCACCAGCCTCGCCAATGGCAGCGCAGACACATGGCTCCTCTTCAACGGCCTCGACACCTTCGCGGAGATCACCT
>DAHZQE010000220.1:0-6768 GCA_027409005.1 Ferrimicrobium sp.
TTCTCAAGTACATCTCCGACCGGTTCGAGGTACGCCGTCATGCGATCGAAGCGAGTTTGAGTGACTCCGACTCAAATGACTTCATTCCGAACCCTGATAGGCGCGCTCGACTCATCGAGGATAGAGATGAGTACACCAGTCATAATGTCTTCTGGGTTCCAGCTCAAGCACGCTGGCAGCATATTCAAGACCGGGCCAAGCTCCCAACTATTGGTCAAGATATCGACACAGCGATGGATCTGATCGAGAAGGAGAATCCATCGATTCGAGGTGTTCTGCCCCGTAACTACGGTCGAGAAGGACTTGATAGGGGTCGTCTCGGACAACTCGTTGACCTTATCGGATCCATTGGCTTTACCGAGACCGACGATCACGGTTCCGACGATGTGCTTGGCCGAGTCTACGAGTACTTCCTAGGTCAGTTCGCTGGCAAGGAGACCGGCAAAGACGCGGGAGCCTTCTACACCCCGAGGTCCATCGTTAAGACATTGGTCGAGATGTTGGAGCCATATCACGGTCGTGTCTACGACCCGGCTTGTGGCTCAGGCGGCATGTTCGTGCAGTCCGCCGAGTTCGTGAAAGCTCACGGTGGCAAGCGCACTGATATCTCTATCTATGGCCAGGAGTTCACCGACACCACCTGGAAGCTGGCCAAAATGAACCTTGCGCTGCGGGGCATCGAGGCTGACTTGGGCGATCACTCCGATGACTCATTCGCAAATGACTTACACCCCGATCTGCGGGCAGACTTTGTTATCGCAAATCCACCATTCAACGTTAGTAACTGGTGGGACGCCAAGCTTGCTGATGACCCGCGCTGGAGGTACGGTACTCCACCTGAAGGTAACGCCAACTTCGCCTGGGTGCAGCACTTTATTTATCACTTGTCTCCGAAGGGAACCGCTGGTTTCGTCCTGGCAAACGGTTCGCTGTCGACCAAGACCAGCGGCGAGGGAGACATTCGCCGCAAACTCGTCGAGGCAGACCTCGTTGATTGCATCGTAGCCCTGCCGGACAAATTGTTCTTCAATACCCCAATACCTGTCAGCCTTTGGTTCGTCAGTAAGGATCGCCATGGTAACGGTCATCGAAGTCGCCAAGGCGAGGTGCTTTTCATTGATGCCCGCAAGCTTGGGGCAATGGAAAGTCGCCGACTGCGGGTGCTTACTGACGACGACATCGCCAAGATTGCGAGCACCTACCATGCTTGGCGTAACCATGACGGCAATTACGAGGACGTAGCGGGCTTTGCCAAGGTCGCCGACCTAGACGAAATCAAGCATCACGACTTTGTGCTTACTCCGGGTCGGTACGTAGGTGCTGAGGAGGAAGAGGCGGACGACGAACCAATTGACGAGAAGATTGCGCGGCTCAAGAGAGAGCTGTTCGCTGAGTTTGAAGAAGGGCAACGACTGGAAAATATTATTCGTGAACGGCTGGATGGACTCGAGGTATGAAGTTCGCCGACATAGCAAGCATCCGCAAATCGGTAATCGCGCCAACACAGTTCAGTCGCTTTTCCATTTATTTAGGCTTTGAGCATCTAGATCCGGGCACGTTACGCATTAATTCGTACGGTGACCCAGGAACTGTGACAAGTACAAAGCAGGCGTTCTTCCCTGGCGACACGATATATGGGAAATTACGTCCATACTTTCGTAAGGTCATTTTCATAAGTAGCATCAGCGGTATCTGTTCAACGGATTTCTGGGTTTTTCAGCCAAAACCTGGAATTGATCCCCGTTTTCTGTTCTACGTCGCCGCTTCCCAAGAGTTTTCGGACATTGCGACGGCTTCATCTGAAGGGACCCGAATGCCACGAGCGTCATGGTCCGTGGTCAAAGATTTCGAAGTTTGTGATTTTTCAAGTGTCGATCAACAAGCGATTGCAGCGACGCTCGGAGCGTTGGATGACAAGATTGAGTCGAATAGGCAGGCGATTCGACTAACTAACGATCTTCTGGACTCTATAGCATTGTTACTGGGTAGCAAACTGCCGACAGTGGCTCTTGGTGAGCTCGTGGCTTCTTCGTCGCAGACTGTGAATCCGCTCAGGCTCGGCGAGCAAGTGGTAGAACATTATAGTCTTCCAGCGTTCGACAGTATGCAAATGCCAGAGCGAATACCTGCTAGTGAGATTATGAGCAACAAGCTTGTGATCTCGGAGCCGTGTATTCTCATCTCGAGACTCAATCCGCGTGTGAATCGCACGTGGCTTGCGATTCCTGAACTTGGATATCCAGCTTTGGCGTCCACAGAGTTTCTATGCGTATTGCCTAAAGGACGAGTGGAGATAGGAGCGATCTGGCTTGCTTTACGTGATGAGTTCTTCATTTCGGAGCTTCGTCGTCGGGTCACTGGCACATCAGGAAGTCATCAGCGCGTGCGTCCAAATGATACTCTCAGTATTGAGGTACCAGACGTCCGCAAAATAGATGAGACTGAAAAGCTTAAGGCCACAGCACTTCTAGAGATTGCGCATCAAAGGAAATCCGAAAATCAACACCTGAGTCGGTTACGAGATTCTCTTCTTCCCGAACTGCTCTCTGGTCGCATAAGAGTGCCCGATGCGCAGAAGATTATGGCATGAGCATCCTGAACGAGTCAACAGTCGAAGACGCTGCACTTGAGTACTTGCGAGAGCTTGGATACTCGACAGCATTCGGCCCTGAGATTGCTCCCGACACACTGCTCGCAGAACGATCCGCCTGGAATCACGTATATCTTTATGAACACCTCCGTGAGGCAATTATTCGGCTTAACAATGGCATCGATAACGCGTCTGTAGATGAGGCGGTCAAGCGACTGGAGCGTGCAGAGTCCCAAAATCCGGTGGCGGAGAATAAGCGTGTCCACGAGCTCATGCGTGATGGAGTGCCAGTTGAGAGCAGGATTACTGACGGTCAGTTACGCACGGATCGCATTCGCCTAATTGATTTTGAGCATGCCGAAAACAATGACTGGCTTGCTGTCAACCAGTTCACGATCATCGAGAGCAAGAACCGTCGGCCCGACGTACTGGTGTTTTTGAATGGCATTCCGGTAGCGCTCTTCGAATTGAAGAACCTCGCCGACGAGCACGCCACTCTGAGGAACGCCTGGAACCAGGTGCAGACCTACCGTTCGGATATTCCGTCAATCTTCACTTCGAACGTAGTCACAGTTATCAGTGATGGCACCAGTGCCGCCATGAGTAGCTTCACGGGCGCTTTCGAACACTATGCACCGTGGAAGACGATGGATGGCCGTGAGGTGGTTACTAACCTACCTGCACTCGAGGTTCTTATCAAAGGCGTCTTTGACCAACAGCGCTTCATGGACATCTTGCAGAACTTTGTTGTCTTCAGCGACGAGGGCAAGGGTCTGGTCAAGCGGGTAGCAAAATACCACCAGTACTGGGCAGTGAACGCCGCCGTCGAATCCACGGTCGAGGCAGCAGGACCTAATGGTGATCGACGTGGTGGAGTGGTCTGGCACACCCAGGGATCAGGCAAAAGCTTCGAGATGGTGTTCTTTGCTGCGAAGCTCATGCGTGATCCTCGAATGAACAATCCCACACTTGTCTTTATTACTGACCGCAATGATCTCGATGACCAGCTCTTCGGAGAAGTGTTTGCCCCGGCCGAGATCCTACCGGAGAAGCCTGTTCGGGCTGATAGTCGGATCGAACTCCGCCAGCTACTTCGGCGTGCTTCGGGAGGAATTGTGTTCACGACGCTTCAGAAATTTGCACCCGAAGTTGGCGGCGACTCAAATCCTGTGCTAACTGACCGCCGCAATGTCGTGGTCGTAGCAGACGAGGCACACCGTTCGCAATATGGCTTTACAGAGACGCTTGGAGCGGATGGTACGTTGAAGTCGGGCTTGGCCAAACACTTACGGGATGCCTTACCAAATGCAACGTATCTTGGTTTCACTGGCACACCGATCGAGTCCACCGACAGGTCCACCCGCTCAGTCTTTGGTGATTACATCGATGTCTATGACCTGACTCGAGCGGTCGAGGACGGTGCAACCGTCAAGATCTACTACGAATCCCGACTTGCAAAGGTTTCGTTGGATGCTGATGCTTATTTAGATATCGACGCATTGGCTGATGAGATCACCGAGGAGGTCGAGGAGTCCGATGCGATCCGTGCCAAGTCACGATGGTCCAGGGTGGAAGCCATCGTTGGTGCCAGCGAGCGGCTCGATCTGATTGCCGCAGATATCGTCGACCACTGGGAGAAGCGACGAGCTGAATTGTTTGGCAAGGCCATGATCGTTGCAATGAGCCGTCGCATCGCCGTCGAGCTCTATGACAGGATTGTGAAACTAAGACCTGATTGGCACAATGACGATCCGAAGACTGGGAAGATCAAGGTCGTCATGACTGGCTCCGCAGCCGATCCCTCTCCGTTCCAACGTCATCTCTACGACAAGAAGACTCGCACCGAACTGAAGAGCCGAGCGAAAGATCCTGACGATCCATTGGAGATCGTTATCGTTCGAGATATGTGGCTCACCGGGTTCGACTCACCATCCTTGCACACGATGTACGTTGACAAGCCAATGCAGGGTGCAGGCCTAATGCAGGCGATCGCTCGGGTGAACCGCACGTTCCGTGATAAGCCAGGTGGCCTGATCGTCGACTACATCGGTGTTGCTACCAATCTTCGCAAAGCACTTGCCGAGTACTCTCCCTCCGATAAGGATCAGGCTGGCGTCCCGATCGAGGAGATGGTTGCTGTCATGCTGGAGAAACACGACATTATTCGAGCCATGCTCTACGCCTGTCCGTTCGACTCTTCGCCGTTGCTTTCCGCTTCCGAACGGCTTGGTCAGCACGCGTCAGTTCTTGACTTCGTTATGGCGGATCCCGATCGGACAAGCCGTTTCCTTGACCAAGTTCTTGCTCTTGCGCGCGCCTTCGCACTATGCGGGTCACGAGACGAAGCAGTAGCGATCCGCAATGACATTCGTCTGTTTGCTGACGTTCGTGCAGCCATTATCAAGATTCAGAATCCCGACTCTGGGCGAGCAGGAAGTGGCAGCGTGGAGATCGATACTGCTATCTCCCAGCTTGTGAACGAAGCAGTGTCCGCTGATGAGGTCATCGACATCTACAAGCTTGCTGGTATTGACACACCCGAGCTATCTATCCTTAGTGATGAGTTCCTTGACTCCCTTGCCGGCAAGGAGAAGCCCAACCTTCAGATGGGACTGCTACGTCGTCTCATCAACGACCAGATTCGTACCGTTCAGCGCAGCAACCTTGTCCAGGCACGTAAGTTCTCGGAGCAACTTGACGAGGCGATAAATCGCTATACCAACCGAGCACTCACAACAGCCGAGATTATCGCCGAGCTCGTCAAGCTTGCCAAGGAGATGCGGGATCAAAATACTCGGCACGAACAGCTCGGACTAAGTATTTCTGAAGCAGCCTTCTATGACGCCATCGTCCAGAACGACTCGGCCGTCCTCACCATGGGAGACGAGGTCCTCAAAAAGATCGCTGTTGAACTGGTCACCCAGGTTCGGAACAGCATCACGATCGACTGGAACTTCAAAGCTTCAGTCAAGGCCGAAATGCGCGCCAAGGTCAGGCGTCTCCTTGCCAAGTACGACTATCCACCTGATCTTGAGGAGAAGGCTGTGGAGCTTGTGTTACAGCAGGCGGAGCTTTTTGCGGGTAGTGGGAAGGATTCATAACTAATGTTTGTGCGCCGTCTTAAGATCGCAAATTTCCGGGGCATCAAGCACATGGACTGGAAGATCCCAGAGGGACACCATGCGACGGTTCTAATTGGTCCAGGCGATTCTGGTAAAACAACCATCTTGGAAGCCATCCATCTTCTACTAAGCGATCGATGGATTATCCCCTTTGCTGATACGGACTTCTACGGAGTTGACGTGGACAGCCCTATTTCAATTTGCGAAGCGATAACCAACATCCCCACCGTACTCATGAAAGATAATGCGTTTGGATTGTGGCTGAGTGGAATTGACGCCGAAGGTGAACTCCACGATGATCCTGAAGATATCTACGCTCCAGCTCTGCTCGTGCAACTTGATGTGGATGCGTCGCTAGAACCAAAGTGGACGGTTAGGCGCGTAAACGGTGATCAGCATGTCATCTCTGCTACGCAGCGTCGGTCCTTCTCGACGTTCAAAGTTGATGATCGTACGGATTCCCAGTTGCGCTGGAGTCGTAATTCGGCGCTGGGACGATTGTCTTTGGACGACGGCGGAGAACGGCAGGCATTGGCGGAAGCGGCACGAGCAGCCCAAAATGCAATTGCTGGCAGCGAAAGTGCAGCGTTACATGCGCTGACATCCAAGATACAGGACCGCGCCAATGAAGTTGGTGGGGGAAGCTTTTCGGACATTAGGCCGGGTTTGGATACCTCACGATCTTCAATGGGCGCTTCACTGGCACTTTACGAGGGTGTCGTACCTCTGACGAGCTATGGTCTGGGAAGTCGCCGCCTCGCAAGTCTTGCTGTTCAGCAACTCGCAGCGGGGGACCGTGCGGTGGCTGTTATTGACGAAATTGAAGCTGGGTTAGAACCTCATCGCGCAATTCGACTCTTGGCCTACTTGATAAGCAGCGCCGAGTACTCGCAGATTGTACTTACCACACACTCACCAGTGCTTGTCGAGCAGGCGAAACTCGAGAATCTTGCTGCAGTTAGAAATAGGGATGGTGAAGTAACCGTATCAATGCTCGGAGAATCTGATGAGGCGATGCAGCGGCTCAGGCGTACCAAACCGTCATCATTACTGGCA
>DAHZQE010000232.1:0-4451 GCA_027409005.1 Ferrimicrobium sp.
GTCGCAACCAATGGCTTCACGAACGCCGATTTACCACCTGGAGCGCCGAACAACGAGACCCACCATCCGTAGCGCCAAGGGTTAAGCTCTGCAATCGTGGACAACGGTAAGACTCTCGAATCTTCAGCGTAGAAGACTTAACACTGACGTCTGCTCATCAGACAATCCTCTGAACATCCTTGGCGCCATCCCTACTGTCGCCCTGGACTATTCGCCATTGTGGAACTTTAACCTCTTCTCCTGGACGAACTATAGCATTGAAGCAGGCATCCGCACCCGGCTGAGCTCCGAGTTTGACGTTCTCGGTATGGCGGCCGCGGGATATATCACCAGCCCTGATGGGAGCCCGCTTAAGACGCAGAAGATTGTCACGAACTGTCCGATTGCACATCGGTTCCTGTAAGCGATGAATGGTGTGATGGAAGGTGAGTTGATTGGTACGACAGAAGCAGGTCCAACAAAGCGAAGGGGCAGACATAGTTTAATTCTATGCAGTGTGTGCGTGAACGTTCACTGAATTGCAAAAGCTCCCGAGGTCTCGAAGCATTTAATCGTAGCATGTCGCCATCTAAGGCACATGTAGCGCTCACGATGTGGCAATAAATCCACCATTCAGGTGGCGCCGATGGGTGATGGCCAGTTTGCCAACATGACGTCCGTCCCCAGATCCGATGGTCTTAGCGCCAAATATATCAAGACTACGGGGTGGAGCAGTGGACGGACAGAGGTAACGAGAAGACTTCTTCAATTCGTGCAATTCTTGATTCTTCGGCAGATAGCATTGCTTTTGCAGATATTCTTAGATGATTTGATGACGATATCGGCTCGTACTATTCCGTTTTTTTGGCAGTGCAGCATAAGCTTTCACGTTGATGAGCAGACACACAGCCAACATATCAAAGCAGCTTCTTCAGCCCTGCAATGATCTCCTGTGGATTACTCTCATTCAAGAAGTGACCAGCATCAATAATCGACACATCCGCCTCCGGTGCGTCTCGCTTGAAGGCCTCTGCTCCCGGCGAAGCAAAGAATGGATCATTCTTACCCCAAACCGCGACAATCTTCGGCTTATGTTGACGAATCCATTCTTGCCACCGAGGGTACTTCTTGACGTTATTCTCGTAATCGCGCAAAAGCTCCATCTGGATATCGGCCGCGCCTGGGCGAGATGTGTAATAGATATCAAGGTTCGGCGCATCCGGAGCAATGTTTTCCGGGTGCTGCACGCCGTGCGTATATGCCCCGGCCAAGCCTTCGGCCGATAAGATATGGCCGACTTTCTTGACGTTCCCTTGGTCGTTGGGATTGGCCCAGAAAGCTTTGATCATGTCGAACGCCGGCGAAAGGCCTTCGTCATAGACATTGCCGGACTGTGAGAAGATACCAGCAATGCATTCCGGGTGCTTCTCTGCCATCAGGAGGCCTACAGGAGCTCCGAAGTCGAACAGGTAAACGTTGAATTTCTTCAAGCCCACTTTCTCGGTGAACTTGTAAATTGTGTCTGCGAGATTGACGAAGTTGTACTCGTAGTCCTTCGGAGTTGGACGATCCGAGTTGCCGAAGCCGGGATAGTCTGGCGCAACAACATGGAAAGACTCCGCGAGAGTCGGAATGATGTTGCGAAACGTGTGGGAGGATGAGGCATGTCCGTGGAGGAGGAGTAAATTCGGGAGCTTGGTGGAGCCTGCTTCGCGATAGAAGACCTTGACTGTGTCCACTTGAGTGGTCTTGCACTGAACGACTGCCATGCTTGCGGGCGTATCTGCTTGTTGTTATGCTGGCCTTTGTTGCTGGGTCTGCGAGGTCAGCCCGTCACGATGCTCTCCCACCTAGCCATGAGTACACGTCGTATATATACTACCATTGCGCTCTACAAGTGGCAGTACGAGCGGGGAAGACTCTCTGCAAGTGTTGTGTCTTTGCAGGAGTCGCATTGTAGGAATTGCGCTTGAAGTGAGAACAAGCGTCGGATTAGTCATTCCTACGCTATTGATTCCAAAGATTCCAAACGCGCTAGCGAAACTGGGGCAGCAGTCAGCGAGACGTTGTTACTATCACATGTGCACCCGGAGCCCCTTACACAGAACCATGCTTACCACTCTATCTCTCCAAACGGCATCTCTGCGGCATCTCCGGTTGGCATCGTGCTTCTTCAGTGAAGACCCGCTTACCAACCTAGCGTTCACTTGCAGTACCTACGCAGCCGGGACGAACACTAGGGCGAGCATTCGTGCCTTTGGGCTTCATCCACGACAAACTGACTGTCCGCGGATAACCGCTGGAGCTCTGGATGCTGGTCTGGTGCTGACACAAGGCTGATGGTAGGCGCAAGACGCTTTGTCACACTGCCGCCGCCTTGGCAGATCGAAGACCTTCTCCTCGGGGGGACGAGCCGTCCTCGGAATCGAGTCCGCGCTCCAGAACGGGACCCACCTTCACCAAATCTACACTTTCGAGTCGCTGTCACTCAAGGGTACCGCCTGCGCATGTTGGCGAGATCCTGTGGAACCGCATCCTAGCCTCTTGGGGCCCAGCTGTGTTTAACAATGCTTTGAAAGCAACAACGTCTCAGCTGTCACCATGGCAAAGGACGCAAGTGCCCAAGTTCTCAAGTGCTACCAGCTACGCGATCAACTTCCTTGCATTTATCTCGTGCATCCACGAGACGATTGACAAATCGCCGAACAGACCACCATGCGCCTCATTGCAGATGTTTCCTCGCTGTGGCGGTGCTTCAATTTGCCTTAATGGTTGGTGACAGTGCTGATCTATAGTCAATCAAGAATTGCATTCGAGATGCAGGCGAGCATTGCTCGGATAATACTTGTGGCACTTTAGGTGGTTACGGCCGGCAGTGGACCCGATGCTATTGCAACGGATAGGCTCGACAAACGCAGGGCGAACATCCATTCCGAAAGTAAATGGTAACGGCCCTTGGCCACTGAATCTCCATGGCGGATAAGAGTACTACAACGCGCGCTTCGCCAAACCCTGTGCGGTCTGGTACTGCTGGGCAGATTACAGACAGCGACGTCCTCCTCCAGCCTGTACGGAACGCAGCCATTGCTCGGTGGTAAGACGCTGTCAACGGATCCTCCGCGGGTCTCTACTTGGATCCGAGAGTTGATCATAGCGGTATACGTTACACATGTCGGATTGCGCAACTCAGTTTGGCATGCCGTTGGGGTAGCACGACAACTCCCCTTGCGTAGCTTAAGCACGCCAGCGTTCGCCATGGTCGTTGGTGCTGCCATGCATGAGTTGGGAGGGTCCAACATCGTTGCGAAATAGACAAAACCTAACTCACAAACATACGACACATCATCGGACAGATGCACGAAACCAGCGGGCTAACCGAGACAAGTTCTTGGATGTTCAACTGCTCGAACGTGCCGGGAGACGCTGAGCTAGCCCGCTTTATTGCCAGTACATGTTTACTTTACCAGTGTACTGACCCTGCTGTCTAGCTTTCACTACGAATCAATGATATCAACGAGCCTGCACCTTTGACATCTGATATTTTAGGCTCGGAGAAGCTCGGGTTGTTGTCGCTTTAAGCACGAAGGCTCGTGGGACCGAATCGTGAGTGACTTTCTCCCAGCTGCGAACGACCAGAGCTTGCGTACAAACCCCTATCCAACGCCTACGTGTTCACCAAAGGCTCCCCTGCGTGGCACAGACCCGAGTGTCCACGGGAGCAAACACTATCACGGCCGTGGCTTCGAATACGACAGCATCACGGTCTACGATTTCTGAATAGGCTTGACAGCTCCTCACGGGGATCTAAACCCAAAGCACTGGTCCAAAGCCAATCGTGCTCCTGCGCCACTTGGTCCTGTGATTTCAACTGACGGCTCTGACTACGAATGAAAAAGACTGTCGTGGGGCGACGGCATACGGATCAATATAATGTATCCAATGCAGGAACTGCCGCAATCAAACGCTATTGGGCCGGGACAGTGGTATCAGGGCAAGGAACCATGTCCATGTCTGCAAGAGCTCGGCCTGATACCGAAGAAGCCTGCACGATAGCCTGGTTGGAAGGCTCTTCTCTGGGTATGCAGTCAAAGGAAGAAGTTGTCATCAGCGCTTGAACATGGACCTGGAAGTACAGAAGTCACGCCTGCCAAAGAGACGGCAGGACAGAGCTGCTTACAGCCATACAATTCATCACTCGCACGACTGAAGGTCTTCAATCTGCAAGGTCTTACATTCGCTCGCCATGCTTGTGGGACAAGCTCAAGCTCTTCAGCGCCACGTAGCCCAAGACGCCTCTTTCTTGCCAAAATAGTTCATGATGTTCGGTGGGCATCTTTCGATCGCCAGCGATGTCTCCCAACACGAGGCCGCCGGGCCCCTAAGCCGAACTGCTGGCACAGATCGGCCGTGGGAAGTCTGTGCCTTGAAGCTTCAACGTCCAGTAAAGTCCCTCGTCCCCTCATCCGCCGCAT
>DAHZQE010000238.1:0-2658 GCA_027409005.1 Ferrimicrobium sp.
CGCAAAGGCACTCGGATCGGTAACTGCGAGATCTGCCAAGATCTTGCGATCGACCTCTACCCCAGCCTCCTTCATCTGATACATGAGGCGAGAGTAGCTCGTCCCGTTGATCCGGGCGGCCGCATTGATCCTCTGGATCCAGAGGCGACGGAACTCACCTTTGCGCGCGCGCCTGTCACGGTAGGCGTACTGCAACGAGTGCATGACCTGCTCGTGGGCTGCGCGGTAGCTCCGACTCTTGTTTCCGTAATACCCACTCGCGAGTTCGAGTATCTTACGGCGGTGCTTCTTCGAATTAATGGATCGTTTAACTCGTGCCATGTTTTCTCCTTTGAACCTCTCCTGAGAGCGCTAACTAGCGTCCCAACAACTTCTTTACGCGGCGAGCATCGCCACTCGATACCTCGACATCTTGGTGAAGGTGACGCATGCGACGCGACGACTTCTTCTCCAACAGATGAGAGGTAAAAGCATGCCGCCTACGCAATTTTCCTGTGCCCGTAACCTTGAAGCGAGCCTTGGCTCCTTTGTCA
The DNA here is from genome assembly GCA_027409005.1 of Ferrimicrobium sp. Classification (GTDB taxonomy): domain Bacteria; phylum Actinomycetota; class Acidimicrobiia; order Acidimicrobiales; family Acidimicrobiaceae; genus Ferrimicrobium. The sequence goes on from DAHZQE010000238.1 coordinate 534, forward strand.
GTCTTCATCTTTGGCATCTCTCGTTCACCTTTCTACCCACCAGACCTCGCACGCGGCGAGCTGGATCACACTACCAGACAAAAATCACTCGCGAGTCAACGACTCGCTACTCTCACGTGCCATAAACCTCGACTATCGAGGCAACAAACAAGTCGCCCCGCCCACTCGAATACGCGCCCTTCTTCACCGACTACAATCAGACGTCTGTCGTTACCCAACTCCGCAGAAAGCACACGCTCATAGACGAACCCAAGCGAGAAGATGGCGGCCAAAACAACCTATGCATCAGCACACCCTCCTCAACACATCACCAATCCAGCATTCGCCGAACATGGTCACGGCCTTACTTAACCTCGAGTTTCTCAGCACCCACTCCCTACAGGGAGGTGGACTCATTCGTGGTTATACCACCAACCTCTGGAGGCGAACTACCGTCTGCCGATGCATCCACATCACCTCTCGGTGTCGTGCCAACCGCCACCGTTGTAGCCTCAACGGCGTTGCTGGACGAGGTATCGTTATCTACAGTTCCATTACGTCCAGCTGCATTAGTTCCAGCTGCATTAGTTCCAGCTGCATTGTGCGCAGTTCCGTTTGGCGAGGCCGAGCGGCCTGGCGCGCCGTCCAGGGCACCAGCTTGCGCCTTTCCAGCAGGACGCTTCTCTGGCACGAGGACCATCAACATATTGCGTCCGTCTAGCTTTGGAAAAGTCTCAACCCGACCTACTTCTTTCACACCCTCAATAACCCGCTCAAGGATCTCCTGACCGAGCTCGGGGTGAAAGATCTCCCTCCCTCGGAACATGATGGTTACCTTGACCTTATGTCCTTCGGCGAGAAACTTACCAACTTGGCGTGTCTTGGTGTCGAAATCCCCTACCCCGATCTTGGGACGATACTTCATCTCCTTGATCTGTGTGGCTGACGCTTTCCGCTTTGATTCCTTGGTACGCTGTGCCTGATCGAACTTGAACTTTCCATAGTCCATGATCTTGGCAACCGGAGGTCGCGCCATTGGCGCTACCTCTACGAGATCCATATCGAGGGCACGTGACATCGTCAGTGCCTCTTGAATTGGCTTAATGCCTAGTTGGTTTCCATCAGGTCCAACCAAGCGAACCTCACGGACACGGATCTGATCGTTAATGCGTGCATCGGGGTCTGGTGCTGAGGCGATAGAGCTACTCCTTCCAATCTGTGAATTCCACGACAGGCAGCGTTACTCTATCCGAACCCAGCTGCTCTTGCCCGAGTCAGTAGGGGGGAGACAGAACTCCGCTTAGCCTTCTAGAATCACTCTAGCAGTCCGATAGCTGCTTTCCTACCCAACCAACTCCTGCTCAGACGAAAGGATGGTATATCTCTCCATGCCAGCAGAGGACGAAAAGATCTTACAGCTCCAACAAGAACTACTCAATGCTGATCCAGCGACCATCGTTGCCAACCACGCCTACGGCCTCTTTGAACTAGCCGGCCTGTATCTGGGCGCAACACCGCCTCGACTCAACGACGCAAGCCTTGCTATTGATGCTTTTGCTGGGATGCTAAGCGCCATCGAAGATCGTCTCGGTGATGTCGGCGAACCACTTCAAGATGGTCTTCGACAGCTGCAGGCCGCCTTTATTCAGGTCGCCAAACTCGATCATGAACCGAACCGAACACCCCCGATGACGCCAAACTCCAGCGCCTCTGATTGATAGTCTTCGCTTCAGCTGCCATCATCGACTCGACTCAAGCAATAGCGACTCAACAAAGCAGGCGGGTGACTGCCCCATCTATGGTCACCGCCTTCTTTATTTACAGCAAATATCGCGATTGTTCAGCCACTTTGGCAGCTGAGATCAGACGTCTGTGATGCCGGGGACATCCAGGATCCGGGCATTCATGACTAGCTACTCTGTCAGCGGCTCAACCTGGCATCGCCAAACACAGCTACAGTTGAGAGTGGGCACACACCATCGATCACACCCTTATCTGGAGCAAGTGATCTTGACCATGTGATCTTGACCATGTGATCTTGACCAGGCTTGTCGGTCAACTCCGTGTCCAGTCATCCTCGAGAACCGGGTGAATATACCCAGCTGATTACCCGAGCTTATGGAGGGCCGCCACCTCAAGCTCACCG
>DAHZQE010000239.1:0-4208 GCA_027409005.1 Ferrimicrobium sp.
TTTATTACATTGACCCACGACACGCCGATTTTCGCGCACTCGAAACCGACAAAAGGGGAGGAAGCCATGACGGAACCACAGAATGGCGAGGAAGATAACCACAGTCCAACTGGGCAAGACAAAAGGCCGACTACAGACACAACAGCACAGAAAGGGCGCCGCTGGACGACACGGCATGCACTACTGCTCGCGATAATTTTGATCATCCTCGGAGGCTTGATCGCGAACACCGCTCAAACCGCAGGAGGGAAGATACGTGTCGTAAAAGTCAATTACCCGACAGAATCCGGTCTCGTAGAATCAGGGCTGCTCTATATACCTCCAAATGCGACTGCGAAAACACCGGCCTGTGGCATCGTCGCTATCCACGGGTACATCAACTCCCACGACACCATGGACGGTGTGGCAATCGAGATGGCCCGACGTGGATGTGTAGTTTTGGCGGCCGACCAGACTGGCCACGATACCTCGCAGGGTCCCGCGTTTGCTGATGCATACGGCGGGCCCGCAAGCCTAGCCTTTCTCGATTCCTTGCAGATCGTGAAATCCGGCGATGTTGGACTCGTCGGGCACTCCATGGGCGGGTGGGCATCCGTCCTTGCCGCTGGCCTGGACCCCAAAGGAAGCTACCGCTCACTCATCCTCCTCAGCTCTTCCACAAGCACACCGGGCCTGGAGCCAATCCCGGGAACGCCAGTATTTCCACGCAATACGGAAGTGATAGAGGCCAAGTACTCGGAATTTTCCCAGCTGATGTGGACCGTGCCCAAAGGATCCCAAATACCCCAATCACCCCGCCTCATGGCGCTCTTCGGCACGAAGTCCCCGGTGGTACCGGGAAAGCTGTACGGATCCCTCTCAGCGGGTACCGGGCGAGAACTATATCTCCAATCCACCACACACCCAGGAATAACCTTCGACCCCGCGGTTATAACGCACGTCGTCAACTGGGAGCAAGCCACACTCACGGGCGTAGGTCCGCTCGCAGCCACGAACCAGGTGTGGCTCTGGGATGAAGCCGGCACATTTTTAGCACTCATAGGGGTGGCCCTTTTCCTTTTCGGGGCAGCCGGCGAACTATTGAGGCTGGACTACTTCGCGTCCCTTATCCGGATACAGCCCCCAAACCGAGCAATGACCGGACTCCCGTGGTGGATAGGAGCATTCATACTGGCCGCGCTCGGACCGGTTACTTTCTTCGTCTTTCAAACCTGGGGTGAAAACACCTTCAAGGCTGGCCCGTTCTTTCCGGAGAACATACCTACCGGCATTATCGTATGGGCCATCGGCGACATACTCATCGGACTAGTCCTGTTCCTAATCTGGCATTTCACGACAAGCAAAGAAAAGAGAGGCGACCTCCACAGCTATGGGATAACAGAGCCCAACAACCGGATTGAATGGACGATGGTGGGCCGGACAGTCGTTTTCGGCCTTGCGACAGTTGCTCTAACCTACGTGCCCGTCTACTTCTTCAGCTGGGCCTTCACCTCTGATGTTCGCCTCTGGATCTTCAACATCAAGCCCGTGGACTACACGCACGCAAAGATTGCACTCGACTACGTTTGGTTCTTTGCTATTTACTTCATCGGTTTGTCGGTGATTGTCTTTGGCCAACTCCGTCCTCGAATGCGCTCGCTCGCTGGCTTCCTTGCCGCCACTACTGGCCTGCTCGTCGTGGGTTTTGCCGTCTTCATTGCCTTGGAATACGGAGTACTCTTGAGTACCGGCGAACTGCTGACCTCAAGCCAGCCGCTACTGGCAATCGTAGCTTTCCAGTTCATCCCGATATACCTTTTGATCGGCACGATTCTGGGTTACTTCTTCTATAAGACCGGAAGAATCTACTCAGGAGTCGTCATAGCATCACTATTCATCACTGCCATCGTGGTAGCTGGTACGGCTACCCAAGGAGTGGTTTGGTGACACCCGCTGGGCCGTTCAAAAGTGGACGACCTTCGCTCTCGACAGGGCTGCCGGTTCCACCTGCAGCCCTGTCGCCCGAGCGCTGGGCGTCAGACGTTGCCCAGCTCAAGTCGACCAGACTCGACATGCTCGTCGTCGGTGGAGGCGTTGTTGGCGCGGGAGTCGCGCTCGACGCCGTGACACGCGGACTCACCGTAGGGATTATTGAAGCTCAGGACTGGGCATCTGGCACGTCTAGCCGCTCATCCAAGCTGATTCACGGCGGTTTGCGATATCTCCAGATGCTTGATTTTGCACTAGTCAAGGAAGCACTGCGCGAACGCTCGATACTGTTGCGGACTGCTCCGCACCTCGTCCGACCCATTCCCTTTCTCTATCCGCTCAGACACCGGATCTGGGAACGTGCGTATGTCGGTGCCGGCGTTGCGCTATACGACATCATGGCACGCGCCTACTCCGGCAAGGTGACGGTCCCAATGCACCGCCACCTTTCCAAACGCCGCACCTTGGAGCTCGCACCTTCATTGCGCAACGACAAGTTCATTGGTTCAGTGAAGTACTATGACGCTCAGGTTGACGATGCTCGCTTGGTCTTGAGCCTCATAAGAAGTGCGGTTAGCCACGGAGCCTTAGCCGCAAACAGGGTAAGGGCTATGGGGCTACTTAGGAATGGAACAACCGTCACCGGAGTAAAGGCGCGCGCGGCCGAAACCGGAGAGGAGTTCGAAATCTCCGCGAAAGTTGTCGTATCGGCAACCGGAGTGTGGACTGAGGACTTTGAACACCTCGCGGACCTCACTCGTGGAATTCAACTTAGACCTTCCAAAGGGATCCACCTGGTGATCCCACGCAAGTGTATCGATGCCTCCGCGGCCCTAATTCTGCAAACTGAAAAAAGTGTGCTATTCGTTCTTCCATGGCATGACCACTGGATCATTGGCACTACGGATACTCCCTGGGAATATGATCTTGCAAGACCGTCGGCGTCTAGCGGCGATATCGAGTACCTTCTGGCAACCCTGAACGCCGTCCTGCGCACGCCGGTGCGCAAAGCAGACATCGAGTCGCTGTTCGTAGGCCTTCGCCCACTCATTGCAGGGCCGAGTGACAAGACGACAAAACTCTCCCGCGAGCATGCAGTCAACCAGCTGTTACCAGGGCTCGTTCTGGTATCGGGCGGCAAATACACCACATATCGGGTGATGGCGAAAGATACGGTTGACGCAGCAATTGAACATGCGGGCCTGGATGCCCAACAGTCAAGCACAGCGGACTTTCTTATCGCGGGCGCCGAGGGATTCTCGTCAGTGTGGGCAGACAGACATCGTTTTGCCACATTATCCAAACTTTCCGACACGCAAATGGACCGCCTCCTATATCGATACGGCACCTTGGCGAGCGAGGTTATAGCTGCGGCTGCTAACGATCCCGCAGGCCTTAGCGAACTGGGTGGGTCAGGCGGATATCTTCGAGCTGAAGCCGCCTATGCCGTGACCGCCGAGGGAGCTCGGCACCTCGACGACGTACTTGCGCGGCGCACCAGGATTAGCATCGAAACCGTTGACCGAGGCCTTGGAGCCGCAGCGGAGACAGCAGCGATCATGGCCGACCAACTGGGTTGGGATGACGACACAATTGCGAGAGAGATCGAAGCATACCGAGCAAGCATCTTGGCAGAGCTGGCTGCCGAGCAAGAAGCCCAGGAATCAGCGGCAAACGATGCGATCAGCCGAACCCCACCTCTTCTTGAATTGCCATAATGGGCGCCACTCACCGTCGTAGACAACATTCAGAGTGCAGCGGATTCGCCCGGCTTCCCAGGACGGTATGTTCTGCAGATCGTGCCGGGACAACAAAAGTGTCGTCATAGCCACCCTATACACATTTCTGATATTGCGGCGGCTTGCTGTCCTGGTAGAAACCACGCTGATCCTCATCGCTTAGCGTGGCCCAATGCACATTCCCCCTAATGGATGAAGCCATTTCATAATTACTCCAATTCGCCAACTTCGAGCCTTGGATATCGTTGATAATCGTGTAAACCGATGCCAAATTGGGCCACTCTGCGCAGTTCTAGGATGCCGTTTTCACAGATACGCTGGAAATGCACCCCAAAAAGCGGGGACTGCCTCGGCCAAAAGTGCATACTTCCACATGGCCATGGACAATTGGAGCAGCACTTTTCTCGGTCATCGAGGAGACGAGCGGCATCGATGCCCGCGAAGGGGCGTTCTCGCCCGCGCGGACTCCGATCAGGAGCCATTTGAACAAGTGGCCTGGCG
>DAHZQE010000244.1:0-2647 GCA_027409005.1 Ferrimicrobium sp.
GTATGGAGCCGGATGAATCGTGCACGATTCTCTGCGGGGAGGTCCACCATCACAAGATCGAAGGGATCGCTGACGGCTTTGTCCCCGGAATATTCCAGCGACGATACTGAACAGGCTTTTGTCAGAGCTTCTACGCTTAGGCGTGGAATACAAGAGGGTGAAGGCGAGGCAAGCCTTGCTGACTAGCGGTCTGTAGATGAGAGCTTAAATCCACGGTTCAATCAGAGGGCGGCGCAGGTTCGCGCCGCCCTCTAGCTCTTTTTAGCTCCAGCCCTCATATGAGACGTACAGCACCTCGTTCCAGATGAGCTAGCCACCGAGATAGTATTCGCTTAGGTACTTCTCACCCTCATCGCAGAGTACGGTCACAATTGTAGCAAACTCGGGATGACGCGCTTTAAGCCGTCTGGCAGCCACCACATTCGCTCCCGAGCTTGGGCCAACGAAGAATCCACGTCTTGCCAACGCATACATCTCGGTGATGGCGTCGAGGCTCGTAACCGCCACCAACTCATCAACCTCTTCACGATGTCGCTGGAATATTCCGGGGACAAAGCCGTCAGCGATCCCTTCGATCTTGTGATGGTGGACCTCCCCGCAGAGAATCGTGCACGATTCATCCGGCTCCATACCGACAAGCCAGCAGGCCGGATTGGCGGCGTGTAGACACTGACCGACGCCAATCAAGGTACCGCCGGTACCCACGCCCATTACGAAGGCATCTGGGAGACGCCCAACGCCAAGGTCAGCTAGAATCTCGGGCCCGAAAACCTCTCGATTCTCCTCAATATTCGCCTCCGAATCGAACTGCCCTGGAAAGTAATAGCCAGGTTGGGCACCCAGAGTACGAGCCTCCTCCAGGGCACCGTTTACATGAAAATCGCCCACTTCGCGAACTTCGGCACCGAAACCTCGCGAGATAGCTATACGCTCACTACTAAGGCCCGCTGGCATTACTACGATCATCTTGTAACCCTTGACCGCCGCTACCATGCTCAACGCATTGCCAGTGTTGCCACTAGATGCCTCTACGATCGTCATACCAGGCTGAAGCTGGCCAGACTCTTCAGCGCGTTCCACCATATACTTAGCGATACGAGCCTTGATAGATCCCGATGGGTTGAGGTACTCAAGTTTTGCGTAAATCCCCTCCTCGACTTCAACAAGTGGAGTCGATCCAATATGAGCCAAGAGATCTGGCTTGAGCTGTGTCGTCATTGACCTATTCCCCCTTTTCGCGCTACGCCGTCTTCACCAAAAAGAAAAGCTCAGCCAACCGCCCGTCATTGAGTCCTGCGGTCTCAGCACCAGCTGCGAGCCATCCACGAACCATATCGCGCATACCTGCCGGATCAGGCAGCTGACTCTTATGCTGCTCAATGGCTTCGATCTTGGCGTCAAAGGTATCAGTCACATCAACATAATGTGTTGGATCAGGATAGGCCATCAGCGCTACGTCGAGAACAGTATGCGCCTCAAGGCCTTTGGCGAGCAGATCTTGGTGGGTGAATGGATTACGTGCATCCGGGTACACGGCGCACAAAGCTGCTTCGCCAGCTGCCAGATGATCCGGATGCGATGACCCAATGCGTGCATAATTACGTGTCGGGGACTGGCAGAGTACCCGTTCAGGCTGGAAGCGGCGGATCATCGCGGTTATATCGTGTCGCAGTCGCATCGACACCTCGAGCGAACCATCATGAAAGCCGAGAAACTCGACGGTGTCAACACCGACGGCCTTCGCGGCAGCCTGCTGTTCACGCCGCCGTATCATTGGGATTTCAGATCGCGGGATATTAGGGTCAAAGCCACCGGCATCTCCATCGGTGACGATGCAATACGCTACCTCTGTCCCCTGCCTGCGCCATGCGGCGATTGAGCCGGCGACACCAAAATCGACGTCATCTGGATGCGCTGTCACCACCAATACTGACTTTACTGGTTCAAGTAACGCTAAGGACATGAGGAACCTCCATCTTTTCTTCCTCCATCCTACCGTCGCCCTCGATCGCCACCGGAGACGACAACGATCGCAACAACTTAACGCCCTATCGCGGTAAGACAACGCCATGGTGGTGGCGCGCTAAGACGGACTCAAAGACGGTCCTAGTTAAAGCAGCGCACTCGGCCGAGTGGCTATCTTGTGACGTGGTTCTCTCCGTCGCAAACCTTGTTCTGTTAGTAGAGCAGAGTCTGAAAGCCAAGCTCAGCGTTTCGCAACTGTCTCTATCTACCTCGTAACGCCAACGCCTGCTTATAGGTTCTGATCGACTTTGGTACCCGTCGGGAGCTCTGGCGATGGCGCTCTCGCGATGTTCTTGTCAACGCCACCAAACAGATAACTCCCCCTCCCACAAGATCAGCAACTCCAAACCCCCAAAGACCCTGTGCTAGCATGATAGAAGCCTCACCAGCGAGCAACACCAATGTCATGACGAGAACAAATGGTCTCATCCGTTCAGCGGATTCGAGTCGCATTTTCTCAGCAAGTAAGAAAACCGTAGGCACGTCATCAATCCCTAGATGGGAGTGAGGCGCTGAAACACTCTGTCTACCAAACTCCCGCACCGATCTGCGCCACTGGCGCCGCTCAGACGGTGAATACTCACGGAGAGTGACCGCGGAACTTGTTGCCAAGATAGTTATT
>DAHZQE010000245.1:0-8381 GCA_027409005.1 Ferrimicrobium sp.
ATGCCTGCGAACTGCAGCAAACCTACACAGGGCGACGCCTAAGGTACAAGAGCGAAGGCGGTCTTTGGCACGAGGACTAACAAAGATCACAGTCCCGGTTCCTCGCCCGCACGTTCGCTTCCAGTAGCCGCCGCAATGAGATCAACAAGGTCGTTCCGTCAGCGGAGGAGGCTCTCAAGGATATGAAGGGTGACAGCACCCTCCTGTGCGGTGGCTTTGGGCTTTGCGGTGTACCAGACACCCTCATCAATCAGGTAGAGAAGATGAGCCACATCAAGGGCCTTACCGCAGTATCAAATAATGCTGGGGTGCCGGGCTCAGGGCTTGGGAAGCTGCTAGCTTCGAAGCAGGTCAAGAAGATGATCGCATCGTATGTGGGCGAGAACAAGATTTTCGAGCAGATGTACTTGGGCGGCGAGATCGAACTGGAGCTCACACCACAAGGAACGCTAGCTGAGAGGTGTCGAGCTGGCGGAGCTGGTATTCCGGCGTTCTATACCCCTGCGGCGTTCGGCACCGTTGTGCAAACTGGTGAGCTGCCGCTCTTACACAACAAAGACGGCTCCATCAAGGAGTATGGCGCACCGAGGGACGTGAAGGTGTTCAAGGGGAAGAGCTATGTCATGGAGGAGGCGATCGATGGAGACTATGCCTTTGTCAAGGCTTGGAAGGCGGACAAGCTGGGCAACGCGATGTTCCGATTTACTGCTGCCAACTTCAACGGCGCCATGGGCCGCAATGCCAAGACGACAATCGTCGAGGCGGAGCACATTGTTGAGCCGGGCGAGATCGATCCTGCCGCGATCCATTTGCCAGGCATCTACGTCACCAAGGTCGTTCAGTCGACTACGAACAAGGAGATCGAGAAGGTCGTCAATGCAAAGAGCCCTGAGGAGATGAAGGCCGGTGCGCTGGGCTCAGGCGATGCGGCCAGCAAGCGTGAGAGGATCGTACGGAGAGCGGCGAAGGAGTTCAAGAATGGCATGTACGCCAATTTGGGCATTGGCATGCCCATGCTTGCTCCTACATTCGTCGATCCGTCCGTCGAGGTTCAGCTACAATCAGAAAATGGTGTCCTTGGCCTCGGACCGTACCCGCAGAAGGGCGAGGAGGACCCGGATTTGATCAATGCCGGCAAAGAGACTGTGACCCTCAAGCGAGGTGCGGCAGTCTTTGGCAGTGACGAGTCGTTCGGGATGATCAGGTCTGGAAGGATCGATCTGACCATCCTTGGCGCAATGCAAGTCAGTGCCAAGGGTGATCTGGCTAACTGGGTAAGTTATCTTGCCGTGGTGGGCGTGACTGCGTGCTAATCGACCTCGGCAGATGCTGCCCGGAAAGATCAAAGGCTTCGGCGGTGCCATGGATCTTGTCTCCAACCCATCGAAGACGAAGGTCGTTGTCACCATGGTAGGTGGTTGTCTGATTGATGTACACCAATCTCGACCACATCGCTAATGCCGCGCAGGAGCACACCGACAAGAAGGGCCGACCGAAAATCTTGCCGCAATGCGAGTTTCCGCTGACCGGACGAGCATGCGTTTCGCTGATCATCACCGAGCTTGCCGTTTTCGAGGTCGATTTCACCGACGGGTTGACCTTGATCGAGCATGCAGAGGGCGTGACGGTGGACGACATCAAAGCCAAGACTGGCGCTCCCTTCAAGGTGTCGGAGAACTTGAAAGTTATGTTGCAATGATGCCGCGCGGAGACAGCTGTTGAATTGTACGGTACCGATGCTGATACCTGATACCCAAAAGCGTAGCGTGTACTAGGGTATTTACAACAGACCCAATGCTCGACTGCAGTCGCCAAGATGCTTTGTCGACCCACGCGGCTCTATCCAAACGTCTTGTTCATTGCTGAATGCGCCAACTCCACGCCCAGGAACGTCGCCGCATTGGCCGGCACCGCTCTCGCCATAGCCGGACCCATACCCGGGAAGAATGCCTTGATGCCGCCTCTGCTGTATAATTGCCGGATCGTGCCCATGATGCTAGCGTTTCCTTCCGCAGACTGCAGCCGGCTCTTGATGGTGTCCACAGGGAACACAGGGATCCACATCGCAACACCAGCCGCACCACCAGCCGCCATTACTGCGGGCAAGCTCAGCTGACCAGGCTTGCCATTCTCGTCTTTGGGCGTCAGCCGACGCTTGATGACCTCGTATGTCGCGAAGTACGCTGCCGAGCCTGGGCCGTCTCGCGCTAGAGTCATGACGGAGCCACGGTATACTGATCGGATCCCACCCTCCTTGTACAACTGTCGTACCACGTCCATACCGCCGGAATAGCGTGGCTTCTCGCCAGGTGCTAGTTGTTTCTGACCTTGAATCTGGAGGATGATCTTTACTCGCTCAAAAGGCGCTGTGATGAGCGTCATGGGTATTGCCGAGAAGAAGCCAGCCGCTGAGACCTGACCGACGGAGTACTGGCCATCTTTGACGGTGCTGAACGATTCGACTAGTTGCTTGCCAACACCGTAACCCTATTTGACTGTCAGTCAGGACCTTTTTGTCCCTTGCGATCGTTGGACCTACCCAGAAGCTCACGGCGACTGTGTGTGGTTAGCAAAGCGACTGTCTCAGTTGATGCACCTGTCACTTACACATTGGCGTGACGCCGACCAGCGGCGCAGACACACCGGCATACAGACCCTGCTGCCGTCAATATCCATTCCCGAACGCTTGAGCTGGGCACAGCTCACTCTGAAGAATCCTTCCCTCGCAATTGTCTTCCGCACAACGTCCATGGCGCCATTGTACACTCCCTTCTCAGCGGTCTGTAGCCGCACTTTGACTAGGTCGAAAGGATGCCCCACTAACACCGCACATACGCCGCCCACGCCGCCCGCCGCGAGGTCTCGGAGGCTCTGTAACGACTTCTTCGTCGCGACGGCGACATCTTTTTCGAGCTCCTTTGCAGAGGGAAGCTTGTCTGCGACCGATTCTGAAGACATGGCTGGACCGGGCCAGCGAATGACCGGAATGTGTGGGCCAGACGGTACGGTGCTTCGTCAGCGATCCAATGCTACGTGGATATGCGAAAGGTGTTGCGTAGAAATGCTGTACAAATGTCAAAACACATTCACGAGACGCGGCTCAAGACGGACTGGGAGCTTTTGATTTTTGTACTCGCTGCAGCTCTGCCAGCTGGGACAAGCATACGCGACAGCCGAGGCTCGTCATGCTGCAGATTCGGCGGCGCGGAGACACGGACACGGATGCGCCCGCCAAGCAGAGCCGCCAGCCTTGGGTGCTCGCAAACTCTCCAGACATGTGAAAGTTGCCCTCCTACACCGACATCGCCCGTCGCTTGTTCGAATAAGGGGACAGCAATATCGGTCTTGGTAAGTTCACGATGGTCCTCCTGCGTTGCTTAAGGTAGCCATCTGTAGCGACTGAGTCTCCTTGATGTATGGCAAGTACACTCTTCCTCCACGCCCTCATTATTGGGAAAGTTCGAAGCATGGCAATTGTTTCTGGAGAAGGTCGAATCTTTGCAGCCTCGTTACCATAATTTGTTCTGTATTCGAAATACATGCCTGCCAATCTGTCTATAGCCCAGCCATGCGCCGCAGAGAGGCTTGCTCTCGAACATGAATTGCGGCATACACACAGAAGAGCCAGGCGGCTACGATGGCGTATGAAACCAGATCAATCAAAACTAAAGTTACCATGCCGCTCGGCTTGTGCCCTGAACATCGCAGCCTACAACGCGGCACGAGATACAACGGCAGCCCCCAGCGCTCGGTCGACATGTGGTGTGATCATTGGAGGGTCTGCGAGCTACGCGGCGCTGTTGCTGGTCGGACTGGTCGAGATCCTGACAACATGGACAAGCTCTGCTATGTCCAGCAGCTCGTCAACCTAGACATGGCCTGGACGTTCGACTTCGTGGGGCTGCCGACCGAGCTGCCCAACCAGATCTGTGGCTATCTCCTCTTCCTTCGACCCTCATCTGCTCATTAACAGCGATGGACATGCTCGACTGCATCCTCCGTGTCAGTAAGCTGGTAAACGAGGAGGCCATGTCGGTATTGATAACAGTCAACGAGTTCAAGATCAATATAAGGTCGACAGCACAGCTCAATTCGGCAATGTTTGCAAATATCACCCGCATTGAGTTCTCAAATCCGGACGTCTCGGTCAAAACGCTCCAAGACCACACCATGAACGCGATCAATCGCAGCTGGCCACACTGGTTCAGTTCCACGAAGAATTTGGACATTACCGTCGAGCTCGGCGTTCAGGACCACGAGCAGTCGTTGCTCGACTTCACGCAGCTCTCCCGCTCACTGCAGTCGTTGTTATTTGTTGCGTCAAAGCTGCAACATATCAGGATACACTTCGCAGAGAGGCCTGAGTGCATTCACGATGGCGTAGTGAAGGCAGCAATCCATCCAATTATGGCGTCGCAAGGCAAATCTCTCAAGACATTGCAAGTCATATAGCTGCCAGATCGCATCACAGCGCCTGCCCTGGTTTGAGAAGAAAAGCGCCTCGACCCAGATAGGCGTCTCAGCCACACACATCGACTGGCGGGGAGGATGGTGCGCCTTATGAAGGAAGCAAAGCTCTCCTCCGAAGCCGTCACGAGGCTTGCCGGGATCATGCGGGCGAGCACCGAGCGTTTGGAAGCCGAATGGCGATATTTGAATGAGTCTTTCTTTGCGGACTGCGTAAGCTGTACGAAAGATCGGCGACGGACTTGCGGGCGAGCAAGGCATGTGGGTCAGGAGAGCTCTGAATGCGCGGGAGCGGGCTGCCACGGCTTCTACAAATGATCCGCAGCGGCATGAAGGCAGAGTGACGGCAACCATGACCATGGAGAACAAATAGAAACTAAAACAATATCATCCGAGGGCCTTGCACGACTCCTTCTCCGTACTGACTTCAGCATCCCTGATAGCACTGAGCTCGCCTACGCGGAATCCCTTCGCCCGTACCTGCATGTACCCGTCTTGTGAGCTTCCAGAAGCAGCTTGGAAGCCGCTGTCCTAGCAAAAATTGCCCCAGAGTCGCACGATTCATGCGCCTGCCGCCGACGACGTGTCTCGCCCAACAACCACGTGCTCCTCACAGCAATCTCAGACCGCGGGAGAACACACGTTATCAAGCGACCACAAGTGACGCCATTCGCATCCAGTCGTAGACTCGGCCCTCAGCTTCTCACACGGACATCGTTCAAGTATTGTACAAACGCAGTCTGCTCGTCTCAGGGTAATTCGCCCTCATCCTCCGCGCCGTTTGCAAGTGCCGTGCTAGTCCGCCCGCGTCGCATGGCTAGCAGGGATGGTCTGCAGAAGCGCCATTTCGCGCGAATGCAACCTCCTCTCTCCTCTTCGGCTCCCTCGCTCGCTGCATCTCTTGCCCGCCGCGCGATAGTAGTCACGCCTGCCCTCCGCTCTCTCCCTCCTTGCTTTCTGCGTGCTTCTCGTACAGTCCCTCGTTGAGAGCCACACGTATACGTACAGCTAGCGTTGCGATCCCTGGGCACACAAGCATTGCTTTTCTGAGCGACACACGGACTGGCACAGGAAGATCAGCAAACCCTGGAGGAAGCCATTGAACAGCGAACTCGGAGGGAGTACGGTACAGATCTGCGCCGCACCACAGCACACGGAATCAAGAAATTCCTAAGCTCGATCATCGACCTGCACGTATCGAATATCAAGAGCACACACAGCCGCAAACATGGGCCTCATGAACACCATCCGCGCGAAATACGAGCTCTACCGGCTAGAACAACGATACACGCGCCGCGAAAAGCGCACCACCTTCATCTCCGGAGCACAATACGTCAACGGCGAATACGTCTACAGTGATGTCGCGTCGCCAACGAGCTCCAAAAGCAGCAGTGGCAGCAGTTTCGGCAGCATTGGCAAGAGCGGCCCTGTAGTGAAAGTGCAGGAGGTGTTCAACAAGCGGTCGAGCAAGGCCTGGTAGATCTGGACTGTTCGAGCAGCCCAATGTTCCGAAGACGGCGGGGTGCTGGGGTCTGCTGGTGCTCATCGAAGAAAGTCGCCGGGGTATCGTGCGATCCCTTGCGCAGCTCGTACTGCGGCTGGGATCTTAGATGGGCACTCTCGCAACGGTGTGGGGTCTGGATGGGAGCATGATTCTGGCCTCTGAGTACAAGGTCTTTCGTTTGGCGTACGGCGGACACGACAAGTCGAGCGCATAGACCATCGACGCAGATGAGACGATGGATTGGACAGGACGGCTTTCCCTGGTCTTTCTTCTTGACCATGGGGCCGATATAGGGATTGCCGGGGTTACGATGGAATGATAGAGCATGTGCAGGAGCGTTTTATGCGTATATACCTTCATATCGAAAGCAACACTGGACGTACACTTCAACGAACGCCGAGTCTACCGCTTTTGTCTCGTGTGTCAGGAGGCATCCGATCGTCACTAGCTTCGAAGATCCATTGGGTCCACGCAGATGACTTCTCTCGGTACCGTGGAAGTAGGTAAGAGAATCAGGTAAAGCAAGAATCATGGTTTCATGATCCAAGGCCGGGAGCCTTCAAGCAATATGTGGCCCGAGCTTCTGCGGACGTTCCCGCGTCGATTCCCTAGCTCGCTTTGAGGAAACAGCCCATATCCATCACCAAAACCGCCATCTAAACGAGCACCGCCGTCTCCATCACCCACGATATCCTTTGTCTCCGCCATCATGTACCGCACCGTCTTCCTCCGCGCAGCTCGGTCTGCCGCTCAGGCGACGACTCGTGTGCAGCGACCGGCTTTTCAGCGCGCCGTACAGACCCCCTTCATCCAGCCTAGAATATCTCTCCCTGCGACTGCATTCTCGGCTGTACGGTGCTATGCGTCCGCGTCGGGGTTGGCGCAGGATGAGGTTACGGGGAGGATTTTGGATCTGTTGAAGAACTTTGACAAGGTATGGGAGAGGAGAGTCTTGGGATTCTGAGAGGTCGAAGGGCTAACAGTCGACCAGGTGCAGGATCCATCAAAGGTACACAACCGCTTCAAGCGTCAGCACTGGAACTAGGTCTGACATTGGCACAGCTTTCCGCGACATCACACTTCACCAATGACCTTGGTCTGGACAGCCTGGATACTGTTGAGGTGGTCATGGCGATTGAGGAGGTACGAGATTGCGACCGGCAACGGAAGTGGCAGCTGGGTCTAACATACACAACAGGAGTTCAGCATTGAGATCCCGGACAAGGAGGCGGATGCGATCCACAGCGGTAAGGCAGATTATACGTCTTCGAGGAGGGAGTACATTGACTGACAGTATATGCAGTGAACCAAGCCGTGGACTACATCATGGCGCAACCTGATGGTATGTCAATCCTGCGAGTATATATGGGCGCAAGCACTAACGATTCGCACAGCTCACTAGATAACTTGAGTGGGAGGAGGCTCTGTACGAGATCGCCGCGGAGATGGCGCGTGTCAGGTCGGATGGAGCGTTTCGGAGTCGACTGTGTATATGCTAGCTCGCGACAGAGAGCATCCCAATACACTTGTACTATGTATCCACGCACGCAGGCGACAACGCGCGGTCTCCAGTCATATGTATTCTTCTGCCATTCAATGTTCCCTGAATCCCATTGGGCCCTTCCCGCTGCCTCCGAGAAAATCCCTTGGCATCTACGTCCTCAGCCGTGCAACGCAATCGATGGCGGTGCAGCTACGACAACCTTCATTTCGTACACAAATGCCAGGACACACGAATACAGTGACAAAGGGTCCATGAGATCGCGGTTGACATCGGCGCTCCGCGTACAAACACCCAGTCCTCAGGACCCCGCCCTCCTCTACCAGCCTTCTTAGCCCCTCCCCCCCCAACGGTACCTCCGTCACGCGAGCCTTGTCCACTCCCAACCACTCCCTCCCCGCCTGCTCCCTTCACCCTCCCACGCCGCCATGGCCTCGGCGTCAGGCTCAGGCCTGACCCGTCGCCGCGGCGCTGGCGCCGCCTCCAACACCGCCGACGAGAACGGCGAAAGCAGCCGCGTGGCCTCGCCCGCGCCGAACAAGAGGCACGACGACCTGCGCAGCCCCGAAACCGCCTACGAATCAGGCGCCAATGGACACAAGATCGCCTTCGACCCACGCGACATCAGCGAGAGCGAGGAGAGGTCCAAACAACCGAAACTCACGCTCCTGGAGGAGGTGTTGCTGATGGGTCTGAAGGACAAACAGGGGTACTTGAGTTTTTGGAATGATAACATCAGCTATGCGTTGCGGGGCTGCATCGTGATTGAACTGGCTTTCAGGGGACGGATTAGTATGCAGAGGGATTCTTCGCGCAGGAGGTTTCCGCTCGCGGATCGGGTGATAGAGGTGGTGGATGAGACGTTGACGGGGGAGGTGCTGTTGGATGAGGCGTTGAAGATGATGAAGA
>DAHZQE010000258.1:0-8402 GCA_027409005.1 Ferrimicrobium sp.
TCGCCATTGAGGATCAGGTTTGCTATGAGCTCCGGACCAAATACGCTACGAAGGAGAGGCACGGCAGGGCAGGGCAGAGAAGCCTGAATGTGTACTTGCCTGTGTATGAAAGGTGATCAAGTCCATCATGCGCACAATATAAGAGGCGTCTTTCGCGTGGTTGATGACGTTTGCGCGTCCCTTGGCTCTGCGGAAACGGGAGATCTCGCATTCCGAGAGCGCCTCACTTACGGAGTTTGCTTACAAGCCACCTCCGTCCGCAATACACCAACTACGAGTCCCCAACAGCGTGGTCTGAGGTTCTATTTCGAGTCCAGCGGACCTTCACATCAATGTGAGTAGCTGGAGGTCGAAGAAGGGAAGGCGCTTTCTTTGTTGCCGTCGCACGCCCAAGGGCGAGCCATGAACACGCAGCCATTGCCTGCTGCTCAATCGCGCCTTCACCATCACAAGCTCGGCTGGGCCGGGCAATTCAGAGCGATGGTTGACTACTGAAGCAGGTGGGTGATCTCCCAGTTGGTGCCGTCGAATACACCTCTTTCACACCCAGCCACCAATTTCCTCCTGCGCTGAACTACCCGCATTCCAACAGAAAGCATGGTATTTACGACGACCAAGCTTTTCAAAGGCATTCAATGCCCCCAAGGAGAGAAGTGCAATCTCACGAACTGCATCTTCGCTCATGATCTTCGGCCTCAGAAGGAGCAGGCAGCGCCGCCAGCACAGCCAGAGCCTCCCTCACTTGAAGGATCCGACGACCCGGAGCCGGCAGCCAAACGCCGTCGAGTGACTTATGAGAAGGCCGAAGACAAGCCGCCAAGTAAGGCAGACCTCATTCGGATCCAGCTAAGCAAAGAGCGAAGTTCTAAGGATGCTCCTTCCGCGAATGGCAATGCCAAGCCTGCATCTACCCTGTCGACTTTGAAGCGGTCTGTATCGCCGCCACCAACCACCAACGATGCAAAGTCATCATCACTGACATCTACACAACCCAAGTCTTCGGTCAAAAATGGTGCTGGTCGCCAGGAACATGCAGCACCCGAGACACCTCTCTCACTGAACCCACGTCTCCTACCCAACGATCCGGCAGGACATGCTAGACGCAGTCTTTACCTCAAATATATGCATGCCGAGATGGCACGCCTGAATCAACAGATCAAAGACCGCAAAGACGTGCAGTACAAGCCTGCGTTGATCCTGTCCGAAAGTGAAGTCATAAAGGCGGCTCTTGATGAAGAAGAAACATTAGCAAGGGAACAAGGCGCAGTCTACGCCAATGTCATTAGAAATCGAATCGCGACATACAAGAAGATGAAGGTTGATGACTGGATCTCGCATCTGAAAATCACTCCCACTTTTGTTGGCAAGCAAGCCGCAGCCAAGAAGTCGCCGAACGGGCCTAAGTTGGACAAGCCCATGGTCATCGACACTGGTTTACAGCCTGATGAAGAGCTTGCTGTCCTTCAGCATCTAGTTGTGAAAAATCAGAAACCGCTGGCGCAACATGGCTACATAATTGAGCCTCCATCGGCGGAAGCCGCTGCTGAAGCTGCCGCGGCGGTGGCGATGAGTGCGAATTTCGAGATCTGCGACCGCTGCGCAGCAAGGTTCCAGATTTATCCGAACCGTAACGAAGAGGGTCTCCTGACATCGAATGGCAAGTGTCGCTACCATCCATATCGTGTCACTTACCCGCAACGCTCAAAAGCCGATACCGGTCCCAAAGAGGCTTACCATCCATGCTGCAATGGCTTGGTCGGCTCGCTTGGTTGCACAGTCAGCGACCATCATGTCTTCAAGGCCAGTAGTCCGGCAAGATTGGCAGCTGTGATGCCCTTCACTAAAACACCAGAAAACGACAAGCCGAACATGAGCGGAAAGGGCCAGGCTGTAGGCGCGGTCGCATTTGATTGTGAGATGGGCTATACGACCATGGGCATGGAGGTCATCCGTCTGACTGCTGTCTCCTGGCCTGATGGTGAGCAGCTGATTGACGTACTGGTGCGGCCTATCGGGATTGTATTGGACCTCAACACCCGGTTCTCTGGCATACGGCCCGAAGACATGACGAACGGAATCCCTCTTACCCCAGGAATGCCGCCTGTCAAGCTCGAAGCCGACAGCACAGATGGCACAGCCCCGCCACCATTGCCCATCGTAGGCTCGCCTGCCGCTGCCCGCGATTTGCTGTGCAGCTACATTACCCCCAGCATACCACTCATCGGCCATGCAATCGATAATGACCTGAATGTCATTCGGCTATGTCACCCGAACATCGTAGACACTGTCCTGCTGTATCCTCATCGACGCGGCTTACCCCTGCGCCACGGACTCCGCGCGCTTAGTTCACAGTATCTTCGGCGCACCATTCAGCAAGGTGGCGAGAGAGGTCATGATAGTTTGGAGGATGCTAGAGCAACCGGAGATCTGGTCAGAGTGAAGATTGGCGAGAAGTGGAAACTTCTAAGAGCTTGGGGTTGGAAGTTCGAACAGGGCAAGCTGGTCCCCCCGGAGAAAGGAGGAGTCGACACTGGCGAGAATTCAGCGGATAGCGATGTCATGGACGCAGCAATGAATGGTGGGAAGAAAAGGAAAAGGAGTTCGGACGCAGAAGCAAAGCCTGCGGGGCTGGTCCACAACGGGGCTGTCGGAGGCGAAGAGGGTGCTCGCGATGAGCATGTGCTGAGCGTCAACTACCTCGAAGGCGAAGCGGCGAACACTTGAGGATAGGGCCTATCAGCCTTCTCGACATCATAGCCGACGTTCTTTCTCATAGCCAAAACGTTGAGAAAATGATAAGAGATCACCGATGTAATAACAAGCAGCTTGCTGCACTCCGCGATATCCTGTCGCGGATGTTTCTTTAAAGCGCCTTCTTGGTCGAGCTTACGTGCCATCACTATAGACAGGCTTGGCGCCCTCGACGCAATGCTTGGATCCGGCCTAAGAGGCGCAATTCATGCCGCTGACCGCTGGCTCGAAGCATAGATGTACAGCGATGTTCCACGTCGCGCAGCTGAGGCTGACCGCCTGCAGCGGGCTAACCGTTTCTACTAAAGTCGGTAGAGAATCGATAATTGCGGCTGCCTCACATAGAACGAAGTGTCTCAAGTTGTTGTCACTGCCGGGAGAAACGTCGATCAAATGCATCTGAGTTGGCTTTAGGCCGCAGTACCGCTGAGACTGAGATGATGCTATGGCCGGCCTTACTCGATGTGTTCGAGGGTACAGTCAGCATTTGCATTCGCGGCTGGCCTCATTGTCCACAGTTCGACAGTGTAGGATAGAGCGGCTGATTCCAATCTAGATTGAATGCGGGTCGAACGTCGGCCTTAACCTGCTGGAGTCGAGCCTGCGTTTGGCGATGTTACTCTGGCCGGAAGTTGACGAGTTTCTGAACCCCAGTATACTGTACTGACGCCGTCGCCTGCAGCTTGTAGGAACAATCCTGAAGCTCTGCAACGCAATCCAACGCTTCCCTTGCTCAACGTATCATCTCACACAGGAAGAGTCTGGCTTGTGACAGGCTGCTCCACCGGCTTTGGCAATTATTCATCAAGCAAGTGCTAAAGCGCGGCGATAAAGCCATGGTGACGGCCAGAAACATCGACAGCATCAAGAAGATCGCCGAGCTGGGCGCGACTACAATCCAGCTCGATGTCACTGCATCTCAGGAAATCATCAATGCCAGGATCAAAGGAGCAGCTGCCGCATACGGACGTATCGACGTCCTAGTCCCCAGTGCAGGCCACGGAATGTCGGATTCGGTCGAAGAACTGATCGCCAATGGCGGCATGGAGTAGCTGCTGGAAAAGAAGTTCTATGGTTGCATGAGGAGCGTTGGCCCCTCTTGCCGAATTTGCATCAGCAGAAGTCGGGATCTCTGCTGGTCAACAGCTCCATTGAATCTCATTGCACAGGCGCACTTTCCGGTAGCTGACGGAGTTACAATGGCTGCAAGTGATTCTTTCATGTCGGAAGGAGCACGTTCTCAATCGGCAGGAGCAGAAGACTGACCATCTTCTCATTCGGCCATGACGGCGAAAATTCAAGAGCAATGCTGCTTGGCGTTATTGATGCCTCGTGCATATGGCATGGTGGGAGCGTGAAAGTCAGCGCAAAAGTCAGCAAGCCGGGTAGTTAGTTTGGAGATGTAGTTCGTGAAGGCATTGGCCACCCTGACTGGTTCGCCGAAATCGCCGCTCGTAAGCGGGGTCACTCAGATGCCATGTTTTTATTTCGATCAAGTCGTCACCACATATTCCTTTCTTGTCTTTACACATATTGACGTGCATTGCACTATTCGAAGAGGCATTGCACCGAACCGTCCCTGCGAAGCATCACGACCAATCGACGCAGGCTCCGTCAGGAACCTGACCCAGCACGACAAGAATCTCATCTTTCCAACCCTAGCCAGTATGCGGGTACCATACATCCCAGACGATCCCAAGATGGACTCCGCCGAGGACCAGGACACAGTTGAGCGCATGAAAGCGCGAAGGGGCGGCAAGCTGCTTGAGCTCGACAAGGCTCTGCTGCATTCGCCACCAGTAGCAAATGGATGGAACAGCTTCTTTGGTGCCGTGCGGAATCAAACGACGCTTCCAGAGAGCATCAAGGAGCTGGCTATGTCCAGAGTTGCAGCGCTAAATCGAGCCTGGTATGAATGGGACCACCATGCGCCCCTGCTGAAGAAGACTGGTGTGATCGAGGACAGCGTAGTAGAGAGGCTGAAAGATCCGGCATATACCGGCGATGGACTCGATGAGAAGCACAAGGCCGTCCTTCTCTACACCGATGAAAGCACCAAGACAGTCATTGTACCGGAGAAGGTGTTCAAGGAAGTGAAGCGGCTGTTTTCGGATCGTGAAGTGGTGGAGATCACGGCTACAATCGCGCTTTACAATTGCTGCAGCCGTTTCCTCGTTGCACTAGATGTTGGTGAGATGGCAGAAAAGTACAAAGTCGACATGTCGTAGAAACAACGAGCGAATAGGGGAGGAAAGCTGAGGATCTGAGGTGAGGTATCTATCGACGTTGATTGTTGCCGTGGCAACGATCTCGCAAACACTATCTCAAAACTTCCCCCCGTTATCCAGACCCACAAGGCCTTCTTTAGCTGCATATTTCCCCAAAGCTAGGCACTTGGTCGGTCTCCAGTGCTGGTCAGCATATTGTTGCAATCAGTATGGAGTCGCTGTTAACGCCGTCCTTCGCCAACCTGAGCTCTCGCGAACCCCAGCGGATTCGCAAAGGATTGCGCCAACTTGAAGGCTTGCTGGCGCAGATATGCCTGTCTTCCACCAAATCATCGCCGAACAAGAGGAAGAGCTCGGTTGTGCCACAGGATGAGAGGACGCAGCGTAAGGAGCTGAGAGAGCTGAGGAAGGACGCCGCCTTCAGGGAGTGGTTTTACATGCAAGAAAGCTTCAAGTGGAACTGTATGCAAATGCCATGACCAGTGGAGAGAGACAAGGCTGACACTGCGACAGTCGCTAGCCGTCTGATCGCGACACTCGAACGGCTCATGGGCATGCACCATGCCTCCCAAACGGACGCGCTCATTCTATCGACGCTGGACCTCCTGCAGGGCGTGTTGCTCTTGCATCCTCCTTCCAGGTCACTCTTCAATCGTGAAGACTACATGAATCTCCTCCTGGACCTACTCGACCCCTCAAACCCGGCTACCGTTGAGGGACAGGCATTGCTAGTGCTGGTCACTGCGATGCTCGAGACACCTTCCAACACCCGGGCGTTCGAGGCCATGGATGGCTTGCAGACCGTGACCAGCCTGTACAAAAGCCGGAGTACCCCGCCAGATGTGAGAGCGAGGGCTACAGAGTTCCTGTACTTCTATCTAATGCCGGAGGGTCTGCCGACTAGCTCAAGCAGTGCGCCAAATACGCAGCAGATGCCTCGAAGCCCTAGCAAGGCCAACGTGATGGCAGCGCATGCCAGGACGCATTCAGGGGACGGTGATAGGATGGATGTTGATACTGAGATGATGGGACCGAAAGAGAAGAGAACTACGGAGGAGAAGCAGAAGCTGCTTGGTCGGCATCTCAACAACGTCGCAGAGCTGATAAGAGACCTGGGAGAGAACACGACCCCCGCAGTTGCTGCTGGATGAGGGAGGAACACTTTGAGACTTTTTGCGTGCATTCAACGGAGCAGCGACGGCGCATGTGACTTGGATTTGAGCGGGCGTATCTCGTTTAAGCGGGCGATAGCGTGGGATCAGACGGAATTCAGGGCCGGTACGTTTGCGATTGCTGTCACTGATACCCAGATCGTTGTACAATCTTGACCATTTCCGATACCGTTCGAGCATAGCGCACCTCCATTGGCCGTAGACCGCTCTACAGATCGCCATTTTAGCCTCAGGCTACATTCTTGGCTGCTTCCGAGGCGGTCGACATCAGAACCTCAGTCACACCCCTACCGTGAGCGCGACAATGGCTGCGCGCACCAGGAGCGATTTGAGAAGGTCATGGCCGGCAGGCCCCTGCTCTCTGACGTTGATGGAGGGATAATCTGCACGCACAAGGCAAAAGCGTGTTGTGGCGAAATCATGAAAAGGAAGACGAATGTGCTTCCAGTCCGCCAGGTATCTGCGTTCCTTCCAGAATACCGGAAAGCGACTGGGAAGCGTCTCAGCAATCACGCATCGAGCCTGCCGGTGCTCCAGACACAATCCACGACACGAATGACCGGATAATACACACAGCCGATCGCATAAACAGCTGCCAGCTCCAAGCACTTGGCGTGGACGTCACGCCGAGCGATTTCGCATCTGTAATGCTGGGTCGTTCGACGGCAATCCTCCAACATCTACGTAAACTTCACGCTCAGATGGAGAGCTATTCAGACGAGGTCTACTTTGGACACTATTGCAACTTCTTTCCTCCTCACATCCAAGGCGCTGGCCAGCGGGTGGCCGGATCCTGATAATGCCGGCAGCTTAGCTTAGCAGATCCATGGCTACCACCTTTGTGAAGACGGCCAAAATGTGATACAAGCTCGCATTCTTACCGGCATCAATGTGTCCATTAGCGACGGTAAGCTCGTCGACTCCCAATTCGCGAAAACTTCGATAATCAGCTGCTAAAAGTCCGTCTGCGGCAGAAGCCTTATACCTGGCGTATCCCCATTACAGAAAGACCGATTATGCTATCCTATATCTCACGGACATCTTCGGCCTCTGGCTGGTCGATAATCGACTGTCAGCAGACTCTTCTCTCATTGATCACTGCACACTGACATGCGTTACAGCCTTGCCGATTCTTTAGCAGAGGCGGGCTACTTTTTCGTGCTTCCAGACCTATTCAGAGGCGATTCAGTACCAACTTATGCTCTCAGCGACCCAAACTCCTCCTTCGACTCCCCAGTCTGGCAAGTTCGGCATCCTCTCTCCCAGACGGAGACGATCATCAACAAGACCCTTGGCCACCATGCAAGAAACCTTCGATTCCTCTCACATCGCAGCAACAGGATACTGCTTCGGTGGCCGGTTCGTCGCTCGCTACCTTGCAGCAGGCAGAAGTCTTGAGGCAGGTTCTGCCACGCGTCCTTCCGGTACTACGGCTGACGAATGGGACGCCATCAGCCTGCCCATTAATCTGGCCTTCGGCCAGCTTGCCCAGTCGAATGCTCCGGAGAATCGCTCTGACATCGACGCTGTCTCCTCCAAGAGTACCAAGACGTTTCAGACAAGCCTGTACTTGAAAGCAGAGCATGGATTCGCTGTCCGCACGAATCCTTCGATTCCGCAGGAGGCCCTTGCGCAAGAGGCTGCGAGTTGGCAAGCTATGAGATGGTTTGATGCATGAGCTAAGGGCGATTACTGGACGATCCTTAAGCAAGAATTATTGATCTGCTGGGATGTAGATCCTTGAAGCTGTGCACAAATCAATCAGCGCCTCCTGAGCTTCGTGCCATGGCAAGTTTGCCTGGTTTCACATTGGCGGCAAGACCGTGAGATGAGAGCGCAGAGCATCATGAACGCCCTTGCGCTCGGTCGAAGTCTTTGTGCAAGGCGGCCTCGACCTCGTCCCTTAGATGCCTTTGCTCACTAAACCGTGCACTTGCTGATCGAAGACCTCGACAAGGTGTACGCAAACCATGTTGCCTACAGCACGGACAGAGCCAAGCAATGCCTGCCCTTGCACGCCACGTCGCTCACCCTGTTTCGTCTGACGTCTCACTTCCGGCTCTGGGCCATGAGCTGCGTGTCGCCTGACCCGTCTCTCTCTTAGATGGACCTAATCACCACGAGCTCAAGTAGTTTGACCAGGGACCAGTGAATAGCCTCCTCTCTTTCCGCATCAATCGCGCCTTCAGCGCATACCCATATCTCCACAAGAGCCAAGCGAGCGCAGCGCGGTGACGCCATCAAGTCACCC
>DAHZQE010000261.1:0-2850 GCA_027409005.1 Ferrimicrobium sp.
CGCCAGCTCCTCTTCGGACATACCCGTGTCTTCGAGGACCTTCTCTACCGTGACGCCCAATTTGGCAATAGCACGACGTACTTCGTCCTGATCACGTTCGAGCGGGATATAAAACCCAATCACCTGACCGTGCTTGTTCACGGCAACCGGATCGGAGCCCGAAAGGTAGGTGCTTGCATTGTTGCGAAATTCACGAACGCCGACGCTTTTGAGTTTGCCCATTATGTCTCCTTTGTGTACACAGGATAGCGCTTTATGGGCTGACCGTCGATGGCCCGATCTGATTCGATGTTCGATGTGCTGATGCCCAACTAAGTGGGATGGTACCGCATAACCGGACAGTTGGATATGGCTCCCATTTGATGGATGTCCTTGTCATAACGTGCCTCTTGAACTGCCATGTTAACTGAACGAACCATCGCAACGATGGCTTCTATGAACGACGATCGCCCAACATGGCCTGCCGGTCGGGACTGCCACAGCCGCCCGGCACGGGTTACTTCGAGATGCTCTGGATCGAACCAGGACGATGACACTGGATTCCCATGATGGCCTCTGACCATCCACATGAATGTCAAGAGAGCCGACAATACCAGAACGCCTCCTGCTAGTGTTGCCAAGTGTGCGGAAGCAGGAAGCCGAATTACTTCACAGAGGTAATCTTGGCCACTCAGGTCGATGGCGTCTACTAGCGCTTGTTACCAGCGCATCACTGCTCCTGGCGGCTTGCCATAAGAGTTCGTCCACCAACCAGGCTACTTCGACGACAATCAGCGGTATCGGTACTCCTCATCGAACGCTGGTGATCGGTGCTGCGCCTCTTCGACGATCCTTTCTGCTCTTTGCGATGGATTGCCAAGGCGGATCATCGGGTGCAAAGCTCTATCTGGACTACAGCAAGACTGGATCTCAGAACGAGTACGTTGAAACTTTTACCTGTCCGTCATCGAGAACTCGAAGCCCAGATCGTTTCTGGGTTAAGCGTTCCTCCCTCACCGACGATCGGGTGAACCTCTACCTGTCCAACCCGAAGGTTAGCTGGCGTCTCCGCATATCCGGTGTTGCTCATGCTCCAGATGCACCAAGGATTGCCCACGTACCACCTCCACCTCCCACGCACCTGTACATACCACCAACCCCCATTGGCCTCCCCAAGAGCGCACCTGCATGCTCAGCAGATAATCTCGTAGCGACCGTCCAGGACTCAGTCCCATCCCCACCTGATGGCGCCTCTCTCTTTGCACTGATCACGCTCCGAGCCACGAGCGCAATCACGTGCAGCCTTAAGGGCTATCCAACGGTAGTGTTGGACGGCACAGGTGGTAGCGCTGTCCGACTCACACCAACCACCAACAAAGGTGCGTTTTTCCTATTCACACCTCCGTTGTCAAAGAGTATCCAGTATCGCAAATCCATCGTGATTGTAAAGCGCGGGGTCCAAAACGCTGAGATACCAATTAGCTTGCCACTACTATGCGGTCCAGATATTACATCGTCTCCACTGACACCATATACCGGTGTAGCGATTACCCTTCCAGATAGCGGGGGCTCTATAACTGTACCAGGGAACGATTTCGTTGATCGAGCAATGCCCGTTAACTACCATTTCTCGAGCTGTGGACAGGGCAACGTCTACCCATTTGAACCGTCAGATCTATTTGAATACGCCACCAACCTCGGCCCCCCAGGTTCATAATTTCTGGAGCCCGATTCTTAGTATGACTGGGAGCGTCGCATGGCTGAAGGCGCTGCTGCCTTCATGCGTTTCAAGAAAGAGGGGCGCTATGAGTGACCCGGAGCTCGAAGCACTCGCCGCAGAACTTGCTGACTTCGCACCGCCTGAGGAGAATGGCGGACCACCGTCTCTTGAGGAGCGTGTAGTCGCGGGCTTCGAGGAGATCCAGCGTTTTACCGAGAAACCCGGCCGAGTTCCGCAACACTGTGACAATCGCGGCATGTCCTTGTCATAACATTCCCCATGAACTGGCATTTTAACTGAGCAAATCATCGCAACGATGGCTTCTATGAGCGACGATCGCCCAACACGGCCTGCCGGCTGGGACTGCCGTCACAACCGCTCCATGTGTCTGGCGGACAGCATGGTTACTTCGAGATGCTCGCGATCGAACCAGCACTATACCCGCCGATATGAAGTCAGCAGAGCCTTTGAGACCCAGTGTGCTTTGTTCACAGGCCGATTCCCCATACCAAATCAACCCCCAGATTGGAAACCGCCGCATCCAGATCCCAAACTTTATCCGCGCCTCTCTTGGTCGTTCGAGTCGTAAGGGCACGCTCAATCCCAGCACGACAGTGCCACTAACCATTCGACTCTCTCACCCTCAAGCTGGATCGGTGGCCTCAACAAAGCTCCCATAATCGATGCCGCCTCTTGGTTCTTGGCCCCAAGCACATGCGAATACACCTTCAGTGTGACAGAGGCATCCCGAAGGCCTAGTAGCCCGTAGCTACGCTACGGATATCCATACCAGCCGCGACCAACTGGGTAGCTGTGAAGTGATGCAAGCCGTGTAGATGCAACTCCCTCCACCCGAACTTATCCAACAGGCGCCGAAACAGTTTTGAGGGACTATCCGGATGCACTGGCAATGATCCATCAGGTTCTGAATAGAACAGATATGGGTTTGAGGTAAGACCCAGACCCAAACCCCGTGCAGCTCCTCCTTCTGCCCTTCGATGATGGCTTGGCCAACGGAATCGAGAGCGACGAATCTCGCCTACTGGGTCTTGGTGGGTGCCTCTCTAGTCCCACCAGCTGGAGTATAGATCACCGACTTTGTCACCTGGAACGAGGATGGCTCAGGATTCGAGCTATAAGCCACGGTCGCC
>DAHZQE010000272.1:0-7253 GCA_027409005.1 Ferrimicrobium sp.
GCTTCAGCCATGACGAGACCGGCACCACCGGTGGCAAACGAGCCGAGGTGAACTAAATGCCAGTCGCCGACGACACCGTCGGTGGCTGAATACTGGCACATGGAGCTCACCCATGCACGATTGGTGAAGGTGATTTCGCGAAGACGGAGCGGACTAAAGAGAGATGACATTATTCTTCCTGTTTTTTTGAGTCATATTTCAAACTAATCGCGTCAAGTTAGAGACCTGCCAGGTATTGAGTCCAGAGACCGGTCTGCATGAGGGGTAGAGATGACTCATTCTTGGATAGTGAAGAATGTGTGCTGCAACCGAGTAGGCCATTTGCTATCCGTGGTAGAGCAGCGACTTCCGCATGTCACGGCTCGCATGTCACCAGTGTTGATCTTCGCGCCTTAGACGTGAGCGACCCCTCTTGCCTGCTCGCGGGTTGTGTAGATTAGAACTCTCCGATCGACGGCTTCAATCTAGCCGGGTGCCTCAGAACTCTCAATGGCTCGCCGATTGCTAGTCGATCTTGGTACCGGAACCCCGCTTCTTTCCGAAGACCCAGATAACGACTATCGTCCATGGGAATGTCGAGAGTGCATCCTGCAATGAGGTCAACGACCTTTGACTACAACGAGGTATCGATTTGAGTAACCGTGGGTAGTGTCGCTACGCAAACGTACCAAACCCAGCCTTTGATCGGACTTGGTGCGAGCTACGCGGCTACGCCTATTGTCTCTACGAGCTCGCCTTCGTCATGGCTTTCATTTTGGCCTTGAACAGGCGGATCTCTTCGAGGGCCTCTGGAGAGCTAGCGTCAGCAACCGAGCGCACTTCGTCTGCCCGACCAAATGGATCAGAGACCCGTTCCCATCCAACCGGTGCTGCGTTGAATCGCTTTCCAAGCAATGCGATGAAGATCTTGGATTTGTCAGTTCCGAACCCGTTGAGCGATTCTAAGGCGGAAAGGAGCGCCTCCGCGGAGTCTGCCCCTTCCCATAGTGCCGCAGCGTCGTTATGGTAGTCAGTAACGACCCTCTCAGCAAGGAGATGACACTTGGCAGCCATCGCCTTTGGAAAGCGATGTAGTGCCGGCTTCTCTGAAAACAGTGCAGTCATCTGGTCTTCACCGAGAGAGGCCAAATTCGCAGCACTAAGCACCTTGTCGAAATGGGTTTTGAGTCGGGCGTTCAACAGATATGGTGCGCTGAATGCACGCTCCATTGGTATTTGTTGATCCAGGAGCATGCCCATGAGAAGACCAAAAGGATTTTCCTTTAAGAAAGCGTTGGCTGCTGGTTCAGGTGAGAGATATATGTCACCCTTCATCATCTGTTTCAGCCTCTCTCGATCAGACGGTTGGGTCGTGGTGTTCATATACGACGCCGTAGTGAGTCATGGCGTCTGCGACCTCTTCGGGCTTTGCCTCGCCGAGTTTGGCGAGCGCGAAGAGCGTTGCCACGACGATAGAGCCCTCGTCGGTCTCGAAGAATCGACGTAGTGCTTCGCGGGTATCAGAGCGGCCAAAGCCATCGGTCCCTAGCGATACGAATGGCTGATGCACAAAGGGTCGAATTTGGTCAGGCACTAACTTAACAAAGTCGGTGGTCGCCACGATTGGCCCTTCGGCACTTCCGAGGAGCTGAGTTACCCAGGGAGCTTCCGTAGTCTCTCCAGGATGTAGGCGCTCAAATCGTTCGGCCGCCTCCGCGTCTTCTCGGAGGCGTTTGTATGACGTGATCGAGTAGACATCGCATATGACATTCCAGTTGTCTCGCAGTGCATCTGCAGCTGCACGAACCGACGACTGTGCCGTACCGGAGAATAGTAAAGTCGCGTGACGTTCTCTATCTCGCGGCGTCGTTGACGAGATCAACGAAGGCGAACCAGAAGATTGTCCAGCTGAAAAGAGATATCCACCACGGATAATGGCATCCTTGAGATCTTCCAAGTTCCTCTCGGGGTCAGCTGGGGGCATCAAGTAGTTCTCGTTGTAGGTGGTCAGGTAATACATGACATCGCGACTCTGTGGACCAAACATATCGGCGATTCCATGCTTTACGATGGCGGCTATCTCGTATGCGAAGGCTGGATCGTAGGCTTGAACATTTGGATAGACGGCGGCAAGAACTTGTGAGTGGCCATCAGTGTGTTGGAGGCCCTCCCCTAACAGAGTCGTTCTGCCAGCCGTTGCTCCGATCAAGAATCCCTTCGCTCGGGCGTCAGATGCAGCCCAAAGAAGGTCCCCGGATCGTTGGAAACCAAACATAGAATAAAAGAGATAGACGGGAATCATGGGTACCCCGAGGGTTGCATACGAGGTCCCTGCTGCGGTAAACATTGCAGTCGCCCCGTCCTCGGTAATGCCCATCTCTAAAATTTGTCCATCCTGGGCTTCGCTGTAGGAGAGCAGAAGGCCGGCATCGACAGGTGTGTAACGTTGACCAATCGTCGAGTAGATCTTCGCTTCACGGAAGAGCGCCTCAAGGCCGAAAGTTCGCGCCTCATCAGGCACGATCGGCACGATGCGAGTGCCAATCTGGGGATCCTTCATAAGATTGCGAAGGAGCTTCGAGAATACCATTGTTGTCGACACTTGCTGCTTGGCCGACCCCAGGTAGAACTCCTTGAAGGAGTCGTCGCTAGGCGTCGGTAACTCTGCACTCCTATTTATACGGCGGGGTAGCGAACCTCCGAGCTGCTTGCGGCGTGACTCCAGGTACGCAGCTTCGATCGAACCTTCAGGTAGACGGATATATGGCGGCTCCGGTGCTTCGAGCATCTCATCGCTGATGATATCGTTGAGGTGGAGTCGATCGCGAAATTGACGAAGTTGTTCGTCGGTCATTTTTTTAATCTGGTGAGTGGAGTTGCGAGCTTCGATGTTAGGACCGAGCGTCCATCCTTTTACGGTATGGGCGAGGATGGCAGTCGGAGAACCTTGATTGTTCACCGCCGCGTGGTAAGCGGCATAGAGCTTCCGGTAGTCATGTCCTCCTCGAGGTAGTTGTTGAAGATCTTCGTCACTGAGATGGTCCACCAATGCACGCAGCCGTGGATCGGGACCAAAAAAATGCTCCCGAATGTAGGCACCAGACTCGGTAGCGAGCTTTTGGAAATCCCCGTCGGGAGTCGTATTCATTTTGTTCAGCAAAACTCCGTCGGTGTCTCTGGCAAGAAGTTCATCCCACTTTGAGCCCCAAATCACCTTGATGACATTCCATCCGGCGCCCCGGAAGGTGGCCTCGAGCTCTTGGATGATTTTGCCATTGCCGCGCACGGGGCCATCAAGTCGCTGGAGATTGCAGTTCACAACCCAGATCAGGTTGTCTAGATGTTCTCGACCAGCAAGCGAAAGAGCGCCAGAGGTTTCTGGCTCATCGAATTCACCGTCACCTACAAATCCCCAGATACGACTCTCGGTAGTGCTGGCAAGATGGCGGTCATTCATGTAGCGGTTGAACAACGCATGATAGATCGATTGGATTGGACCCAGTCCCATCGAGACGGTCGGAAACTCCCAAAACTCGGGCATCAGTCGAGGATGAGGGTACGAAGGGATACCCAGCCCATCGACCTCCATCCGGAAGTGATCGAGTTGATCCTCTGTTAAACGCCCCTCAAGGAATGCTCGCGAGTAGATTCCTGGCGATCCGTGTCCTTGAAAGTAGACGAAGTCGCCGGGTGACCCTGAATCCTTGCCTTTGAAAAAGTGGTTGAAGCCAACCTCATAGAGGGAAGCTGAACTCGCATAGGTCGAAAGATGACCGCCGATACCGTCAGCGAGATGATTAGCTCTGGTAACCATCGCTGCAGCGTTCCAACGGATGAAGGCTCGGATGCGGCGCTCGACCTGTTCATCCCCGGGGAACCAAGGTTCGTTTTCGGGTGCAATGGTGTTGATGTACGGTGTCGAGACAGTGGCTGGAAAGCCCACCTGTCTTTCGCGAGCCGCCTCAAGAAGCTTCATCAGCAGGAAAGTGGCGCGCTGTTTCCCGCGACCATCCACTAGGGAGTCGAACGAGTCCACCCACTCCGCCGTCTCGTCTGGGTCGATGTCTGGAATCTGATGTGCAAAACCGTCAATAATCACATCACCCATTCTTGCAGCTTTTGATGAATTCGTCCACCTGGTACACTGAGGACCGATTTCTGGAGACGCGAAGGGGAGTGGTTTGGATGGCCTTGCTGATCTACACGGACGGATCTTGCCTAGGAAACCCTGGTCCTGGTGGTTGGGCATGGTTTGAGCCTGACTCCAAGGCTTTTGATTCCGGAGGCGAACCAATGACCACCAATCAAAGGATGGAACTGCTTGCCGTGCTACAGGCGCTCGTCTCACATCAGGGTGATCTCAATATCCGCTCGGATTCCACATATGTAGTCAATTGTTTTCGCCAGGGGTGGTGGAAGAAGTGGGAAGCTAACGGTTTCCGTACCAGCAAGGGAGATCCAGTGGCCAATACCGACTTGTGGAGACCGTTGCTGGATCAGGCCTTGCATACCGGCAGGCAGGTTATCTTTGAGTGGGTAAAGGGTCACAGCACCGATCCTCATAACAACCGGGTTGATGTGTTGGCCCAGGAAGCAGCTCGTCAGTTTTAATCGAATCCATATCTATGTAGATTGATTTGAGTGGGCGCTGACGGCTCGGCTAGATTAGCGGTATGAATATTCAGGGAGATGTCGCCGTCATTAGCGGCGGAGCATCAGGACTAGGACTTGCGACAGCTAGAGCCTTGGTGGATGTTGGTGTGAGAGTCGTACTTGCCGATCGTAACGAAGAGGCAGGCGGCGAGGCATCGAAGAACCTTGGTGAATTTGCGCGATTCGTCTCTACTGACGTGGTGGATGAGACTTCGGTGAGCAATCTGATGGCAGAGGCTAGCGAGTTTGGTGTGATTCGCATGGTGGTTAGCTGCGCTGGAATTGGCATTGCCGAACGAACGATAGATCGCGGCGGCAAACCTCATGACTTGTCGAGTTTTGAGCGAGTGATAAACGTCAACCTTTTCGGCACCTTCAACATGTTGCGCTATGGAGCAAGCTATTTGTCTAAGAACGATCCGCGTGATGGCCAACGAGGACTGATCGTCAATACCGCCTCGATAGCTGCCTACGATGGTCAGATCGGTCAGTTGGCTTATTCTGCGTCGAAAGGTGGTATTGTCGGGCTTACGTTACCGGCAGCTCGCGATCTTTCGAGCGCGGGAATTCGGGTCGTCACTGTGGCGCCAGGAATTATGGATACACCTCTGCTTGGCACCTTGCCAGAGGACGTAAAGTCTGCACTTGATGCCTCCGTACCTTTCCCGAAACGCTTGGGCCTCCCTAGCGACTTTGCTAAGCTCGTGCTCTCGATTCTTGACAACGACTATTTGAACGGAGAGGTGATCAGGCTAGACGGTGCGCTTCGCATGCCTCCGCGTTAATCTTTGTGGAGCGCGCGTAGAGGCGCAATACCTTCGACCCTTTTCTAACAGTCTCTAATTTCATTGATGCTTGTCCGCTAGCAAAAGCGGCGTCAATGAGAATTCGTTTCCAATCCTCGGATGCTCCGAGGAGAGGTTAGCCCGACTGTGACAGGGCGTAGCTTTGCGTCGCTCCTTCGCTAGGGGAGACTCAACGGCTGGGAGCGAAAAGAAAAGGAGTGCTTAACGATGTTTAAGTATTCTGGGGTGGCTTGTGGTCACGATGCGTGGAGGGAGATCGCGAGCCAAGTATAACAAGATGCAGCACAGTGACCCAGTGAGGCGCCACCACGCCCCAGGCTACACGTGTGGCTTAGGAGGCTCCATGCGCAAGGGTGGAGAGGATGTCACGGCTATGCCGTGCCTTTCTTCTAGGCTAGAGATGTGAGGTTTCGAGAGGTAAATGGTGTTCGTGTTAGCGTAATTGGGCTGGGAACATGGCAGTTTGGATCTGTGGAATGGGGATACGGGCGCGAGTATTCGGAGCGGATCGCGTATGAACTGGTCGAAGAGGCGCTTGACCTCGGTGTCAACGTTTTTGATACTGCAGAGCTCTACGGGTTTGGTAACTCGGAGAGGATTCTTGGACGAGCGTTAGGATCGCATAGACGACAGGCAATTGTCGCGACCAAGTATGCTCCCATACTGCCTTTGCCTGGTAACGGTAGAAAGCATGCGAGGCGATCGGCCGCCCGGCTGGGAATTGAAGAGATAGATCTTTACCAGCTCCATTTCCCCAATCCACTGTTTTCACTTAGTGCCCAGGTTCGTGAATTTGAGCCGATGTTGCATGCAGGGGACATACGCATGGTCGGCGTATCCAACTACTCGCTTGGAGCATGGCGTCGGACGCAATCAGAGGTTGGCTTCCCGTTGGTGACTAATCAGGTGCATCTTTCGTTATTCTCAAGAGGTCCCGTTCGAGAGATGGTGCCGTGGGCTACAGCGAACGATCGGCTCGTTGTTGCATACTCGCCGCTTGAACAGGGTTTGCTGTCTGGTCGGTACGATATAGACACCAAGCCGACGAATTCGCGCCGATTCAAGCGTCAGTTTAGTGATCGAACGCTAGTGGCGTATGGCCGTGTCCGTGAGGTGATGGATAGAGTGGCACGCAGTCACGACGCGACAGTCTCTCAAGTTGCGTTGGCATGGGTGCTTGCACACGAGTCTGTGATAGCTATCCCGGGTGCCTCTTCGATAGAGCAGCTCCGGTCCAACGTACTTGCGGCTGATCTCGAACTATCTGACGATGAATACCTCGACCTTTCTGAAGTATCGCAACGGATGTGGCCATAAGGGATCATCGCGAGCGGCTTTCAATTTATTAAGTAGGTGTGATCTCTACTAAAACTGGTAGGGGGGCGGTGCAAGGAAGGAACGGTGTTGGGCGAAGAGCAAGCATTTGATGTTGTAGTCTTGGGTGCAGGGCCGGCTGGGTATGCCGCGGCACTATATGGTGCGTCGGCAGGTCTTAAGGTTGGTATCGTGGAGCGCGATCGTGTGGGAGGTACATGTCTCCAGCGCGGTTGCGTGCCTGCCAAGGAGTATCTTGAGACGGCGGCTGTGTATCGCAACATCCGGAGTTCATCTGAATTTGGCATAACGACTGGCGAGCCTGGGCTGGATTTCGCGGTGTCTCAGAAGCGCAAGCAATCAGTGGTTGACAAGCTGACCAGTGGGCTTTCTGGTCTCATGAAGAGTCGCGGTATTGTGACCTTTCTAGGCGACGGTGTTTACCAGGGTAACGGCCGTATAACAGTATCGACTGGTGAAACATTAGTCGGAGATAAGGTT
>DAHZQE010000293.1:0-6561 GCA_027409005.1 Ferrimicrobium sp.
CTACTTCCGTTATGCAAGAGAACACTTCGCACTCGATGCACTCGATTCCTACAGTTTTGTAGGAGACAACCCTTCTCGCATGGTCCACAAAAACCTGCTATCCGGAGACCAATTTGGTCATGCGATTCTCGGTCAAAGATAGACCTGGCATCTCTTGAACTTTATCCCCCATGTCAGGTGTCCTGGTGTCCAGAAAGATCTATCCGTGGCCGACTTTTTTGAAGGTATGCCGAGGCGGTTCGCTAGTGGAGAATTCCAGTTCCCGTCTTGAAGTTCTTCGTGGCCTGGCAGCACCCATCTACCCTGCGGGACTGAGAGGCCTACTCTCCTGCATAAGCCCAAATGCAACCGTCGATTCTACCGTTCGGACCGTTTTGATTCAACCTGACCCTAGACGGTCGGGGCGGGAAACCTTGGTGGCGGCGAAGAAGCGCTAAATCTCTACCAGATTACCAAAACAATCGAAGGGAGACGGTGGACATCTTCACGCAATACCGTCCTACGACCGCTCGCAGTTAGCCCATTAATAGTGGTTAGTTCCCAAATGTTAGGTTGACAACTTATCGGCTCTACTGTAACCTGGCTTCTGAGGGGTAAGAGGTCATACCGGCACAACGGCTGTTGAGATTTTATTAGCCAGAAAGGCTGCAGATGGAAGATGTACGAAGTGAGGGGGCGGCAATCGGCTCAGATCGTACCAGCCTCGGAATTTTTAAAGGGCCTCCGCCACCGGCCGATGGACCCCAGAAGATAAGTACGTCTCAAAGTGATCTATATGAAGGCCTAGCCGAAGTGGCTTGCACACTCTATAAACATTCACTTACCGTTCTACCCCCAGACGTGCGTACCGCACTTGGCTCAGCTACTGGGCGGGAGACTGATCGCCAAGGGCGCATGCGTCTCCAGATAATGGTGGATGCCGTAAATACTTCGGACCGTACCGGGATAATTGTTTGCCAAGACACTGGCATACCGGTTTTCTTTCTTGGACTTGGAACAGAGTTCCCCGTCAACGGCGCGCGGCTCCAGGAGGCAATGTCCAGCGGAATAGCACTTGCCACAGAACGATTCTCGCTCCGATCGAGCGTTGTGCATCCCCTCAACCGTACCAATCCTCAAACCAGTACTGGTCGTGGAGTGCCGATCTTTCATATTGAGTTTCTTGATGGGGCTGACTGGCTCGACCTACTCCTTGTCCCAAAGGGATCTGGATCTGAGAACATGTCTTTTCTGGCCATGCTCACTCCAGCTGATGGGATTGCCGGTGTGAAGCGATTCGTGCTGGACTCGGTTGTTCGTGCCGGGGCAAAGCCTTGCCCACCAACAATCGTCGGAGTGGGACTGGGTGGCACTGCCGACGAGTGTATGGCGTTAGCAAAGAGAGCCATAGCTCGGCCTGTTGGTCAGCCGCACCCAGAGCAGGACATTGCAGAATTAGAGCGGCAACTTCGCGACGCTCTCAACGCTACAGGAATAGGACCTCAAGGGTTGGGTGGACTTACCACAGCATTTGCCGTGCATATTGAATATGGTTATACGCATATTTCAATGAATCCGGTGGCGGTCAACATTCAATGTTGGCGGGGAGAGCGGGCGCGTGCCAAAGTCTATGTCGATGGAAAGGTTGAATATGGCTTCTGAGGTGGATCCGGCCGGGGGCGGCGAAGGCGCCAAGATTCTGAAGATCACCGGCCCTTTAGATGAAGCAACGACCAGGTCGTTGCGGGTCGGTGATGTAGTTAAAGTGGACGGGGTCATATGGGGTTTACGAGACGCAACGCTTATAAGAATGTTTGACGAAGGAGTCTTGCCCCCAGTTGACCTTTCGGGTGCACTGCTACTCCACACGGCTCCTAGCGTACGGATAGGGGCCGACGGAAGCTTTGAGCCGATCTCGGTTGGCACAACGACATCAATGCGCATGGATCGCTTTTCGGAAGGCTGTGTCGGGCAACTCGGCGCTCGCGCAATCATCGGCAAGGGCGGGCTAAGTCGGCAATCTGGAGAGTCGCTCGCAGCCGCCGGTGCTGTGTATTTGTCTCCAGTTGGCGGAGCCGCGAGCCCAATGACACTTCAGATCGAAGCTATCGAGGAGGCCTATTACCTTGACCTCATGCCAGAGTGTTTATGGAAGTTCAGAGTGAGCGACTTCGGACCGTTGTTTGTCACAATGGATACGGTGGGAAATTCAAACTATGAGAAGGTGGCGGCTATTGCTTCGGCCAATCTTTCGCAAGCCTACCGGATGCTAGACATATGAGTGGCAGCCCCCTGCCGGATCCCTTGGAGTCGGGAGATCATGAAGCAAAAGGGACTGGCAACGTGTTGAGGTCCGAGGGCACTCTCCAGTCCGATACCCTTGAGCAGACTTCGGCCGATGCTTCCGATACGGTCACTGTTTTGGTGCGCCGATCTGCAAGCGGCCTAGACCAACGCTTTACGGTTAAACGCTTCGAGCAGATGAAAGTCCTTGATCTTCTGGTTGCCATCCAGCGAACAGCGGATTCGAGTATCGCGTTTCGATATTCGTGCCGGGTGGCAATGTGTGGAACGTGTGCACTTCGCGTCGATGGACACGCTGTACTGGCCTGTCAAACCTCGGTCCCCGCAGGGACCGATCCCGTCCACCTGGCTCCGCTCGCAGGATTCCCGGTTCTCCGTGATCTTGTAGTTGATATGCGTCCATTTTTCGAACGCTGGGCGCATATTGTGCCCTTCGTGGTGCCATTCGCCAATGCCACCGAGCCCGCCCGTATTCTGCCCAACAGTCCAGAAAGGGAAGTCATCGACCCTGCACTCGATTGCATTACTTGTGGCGTCTGCTATTCATCTTGCTCGGTCTCTGGTAACCAGTGGGACTTTCTTGGGCCAGCGGCGCTTAATCGAGCCATGGTACTAACTGCCGACAGCCGCGACTCGATAGGGGCCGATCGGCTTAGGCGAATCGGATCGGCGGACGGCGTCGACCGATGTCACTATATAAGCGCATGCACTAGCTACTGCCCGAAGGGGCTTGATCCATTCTCCGCCATTCTTCGCCTTCGCAAATGGAGGATTACCGGCGAATACCCAGCTGGTGCTTCACCCTCCACCGATAGTCGCACCGATTCAAACGCAGAGACCAAGAGTCAGCTAGGCCAGGTATGACCATAACTCCTCAAAACAGCATGTCGAGAATTGACCCGGAGATGATATCAACGGATATCGCTATCGTTGGTACCGGCGGCGCTGGGCTCATGTGTGCCTTGCACGCCTTTGATTCCGCACCTGGCTGCGACATCACGCTCATTAGCAAGGGAATCGTTGGCAAGTCAGGCTGTACGCGTATGGTGCAAGGAGGCTACAACGCGGTTCTCGATCCACGCGACTCAGTCGAAAACCACTTCGCCGACACTCTTGCCGGCGGCTATTGGCTTAACGACCAGGACTTAGCCTGGACCTTAGTAAACGACGCTCCAAAAGTCATAAATGAGCTTGAGACGCGTGTCGGCTGCTTTTTCGACAGAGCACCGGACGGCACGATCCACCAGAAGGCGTTTGCGGGACAGACCTTTGATCGCACAGTCCATCGAGGTGACCTTACCGGGCTAGAGATCATGGGAAGGCTCCGAGACCAGATGTTTCGAATCGGACCTCGCGAGCTCGAAGACGTGCGTGCTTTAGATCTACTGCTCGACGATGCCGGCGAGGTTGCTGGACTTACGGCCTTGGACATACGGACTGGCAAACCAATCGTCATTACTGCAAAGGTAGTCGTCATGGCAACTGGCGGCGCAGCTACCATGTACAAGTTGGCGACACCAGCTCGGGAAAAAACTGGCGATGGCGTCGCAATGTGCTACAGAGCCGGGCTGGAGCTCCGCGACATGGAGATGCTCCAGTTCCATCCTACGGGTCTGCTCGTCGGGGAATCTCGACTCACGGGTGCTCTCTTAGAGGAAGGATTAAGAGGGTCTGGAGCGTTGCTGCTCAATGCGCTAGGTGAGCGCTTCATGGCGAGATACGACCCGGCACGAATGGAAAGATCCACCCGCGATGTCGTATCTCGGGCTTCCTATTTGGAGATTACCGAAGGACGAGGAACCCCCGCTGGCGGTGTCTTCATCGACATCGCATCCGTTTTGAGCACGCAAGAGATACGAAACCGCTTCCCGGGAATGGTGGATAGAACACAGAGGCTGGGCCAAGACTTGTCTCTCGGCCCAGTGGAAGTCTCGCCGGTAGCCCATTTTCAGATGGGCGGCGTAGTAATAGACACCGACTGCCAAACCTCCATACCAGGCCTGCTCGTTGCAGGAGAGGATTCGGGTGGGGTGCACGGAGCCAACAGGTTAGGCGGTAACGGTGTGGCAGATTCAACGGTATTCGGAGCGCGTGCCGGAGATCGCGCCGCTGCACTGCTAACCGAGAGGCATCTGAGGAGACCTATGCCCAGCGACATATCACATTCCATAGGCCGTGCGTTCTCCGTCATAGAAAATGAGGGCAAGGAGCATCCGGTTGAGCTCACGCGAGAGTTGAAAGAACTTATGTGGCGCTTTGCTGGTGTGGTGCGTACAAAGCAAGACTTGGAGAAGGCCTCCAGCGGCATCGAGCACCTTATTGAACGGGCGAAAAACATCGGTGTTCCGGGTCCTGTTGAAATGAACCCCGTCTGGCAAGAAGCGCTTGACTTGGAGAATCAACTCTGCGCCGCTCGTTGCCTAGTAGCCTCGGCCCTGGTACGTGAGGAATCGCGCGGATCACATTTCCGAGCTGACTTTCCAGAGCCCGACGCAGCATGGCTACGTAGCATCAGGGTGCGCTCGGGCGCAGGGGGTGAGCCTATCGTTGAGACTGTGCCGGTTGTCTTTAGCCGACTCGCCCCGCCGGAAGCTTCGAATCCTCCGGAGAACCGACCATGAACCTTGCGGATACACTGTTTCTGACTGCTTTGAGCATCCTCGTTGTCGCTCTTGCGGCGTTCAGCGTGGCTGTCTTCACTGGTGGCATACGACGGGCGGGTGGGCTTGCTGGTCGACCTGGAGTGCGACAGGTGCTCCAGGCCTTAGAACTAAGCCCCGGAAGCAACGCTGCCGGTACGCGCTGGGCTTTCTATCTCCACCGCATATCGGGAGTGGGAGTACTCGGGTTTCTACTTCTGCATGTCGTGGACGTGAGCCTCTTTGCATTTTCGCATCGTTTGTACAACCATGTGCACCAGATCTACGGCACCCCAGCCATACGAGCACTTGAGTCTGGATTGATATTTGCCGTACTGTTCCACGCACTCAATGGGCTTCGCTTGCTGGCCGTCGACGGGTGGGGACTCAGCGCTCGCGCTTCCCGACTCAGCCTCTGGCCCGTAGCAGTAATCACTGTAGTTGGCGGAGTAGCCGCGACCATTGTCATCATGGCGCCAGTGGCGTGAGTTTTCGAAGAAACGGAGATTCGGATGCCTGACACAAACCCAGTACCGGGTTCTGCACTCGCAGGGGCCTCTTTGGCACCGACCAAACAATTCCACGCGTCTCGCTCCGATGCTGGACCGCCCCGTGCCCGCTCCGCCGCACTCTGGATAGCCATGCGCGGCACTGGACTTCTGCTCTCCGTTTTGGTGCTCGGTCATCTGCTCTTCGTTCACATACTTACAGATGTCTCTGCCACGAACGCCAGCTTCGTTGCTCGCCGATGGAGCAGCGCTCTTTGGGTCACTTGGGATGGAACTATGCTCACAGCCGCCTTTCTACATGGAGCGATAGGAATGACGGCGGTTATCCGTGATTACGTCTCTCGTCGCATTCCTCGGCAGATCTGCCTTGGGGCGATGTATATCGTGAGCGCTGGGCTCTCCTGTCTTGGGTGGTACGCCATACTCGCTACAGTTCTCAGCAGCCAGAAGTAGGGATTGGCCTGGTTCAAGACCTGTCCATCCTTTAGTAGTCAGAAGACGCTACGCTACGGCTCGATCGTCGTCCTTCACCTCTCACCAGCCGGATTGTCCACTGGGGCAAGGGCCTGGGCTCCAGCGGCAATTCCGGTGACGAGGTAGATGGCTGTTGCGTAGCCAAAACCAGCTCTCAAAACTTGCGCTCATATCCTCTACACAATTGACACTGAGCAACTACCAAGCGTAAACATTCCACTAACCATCTGCATTGCTTGACACCCGGGCGTCGAATTCAAACGGGACTGAACACGGAGCCCTCAAAAGTACAGCCGATAGACGTGGACAATTAATGCTCCCCCA
Source organism: Ferrimicrobium sp. (assembly GCA_027409005.1). GTDB lineage: Bacteria > Actinomycetota > Acidimicrobiia > Acidimicrobiales > Acidimicrobiaceae > Ferrimicrobium. The sequence goes on from DAHZQE010000293.1 coordinate 6,230, forward strand.
TGAAGTGAACTTGCTCATGCAGATTTACCTGCCTTTTGAAATGCGACTTCTAATCACTCTGAAGTTAGATGGTTGTTCTGCTCACTTCGCCAGGTAGCGTTATATCGGCCGATGCGCCGCTCGATTCCAGCTGTAAGTTGTACCGTTTGGTAAAAACATGTCCGAACATAATTTGACTTAGGGATCCTAATGTCGATGTCGATCCAAAGACCCAACGACGAGATCCCATGTCCACATATACAAAACAGTGAACCGAAATAACCAGCACCCAAGCCACGGTCATTTGCAAAGTACAGATGGGATGCCGAGTAGGTCGAGCGTGAGATCTGGCA
>DAHZQE010000138.1:0-3654 GCA_027409005.1 Ferrimicrobium sp.
TCTTGATACATGCTGAAGGATGCGCTGCCTTCATTGGGTTCTGATCGGCGGCACTAGATTGAGTGCAGACATTCGAGGGCGACTGTTGAACGACCGTTTGTAGCGCAGGACCTGACGCTCGGATCCAACCAACAGCAGCTATGGTAGTCCTCGCAGGTCAGCCAGTGACAAACGAGGAGGGGGAAGTCTGTGATCGTGCTGTCCTTGGTCCAGATGAACTGCTGGTTGGCGCTTGAGCAATCGCGGTGGCAGTGTCTGGCTTGGTGGTCGTATGGGTGAAGCTGCGGCCTAATGCAGCCTATCCTCCACCTTGACGCAGCGGCCACTGGCGGACCGCCCCCCTTCGCCAGCCGACCACTGGCACAAAGGAGTTGCATACCTTGTTCCGGAAGCCACCACTGCAGGAAAATTGGCGAGTGTCCTTACGGCAAACTTATTGCGAGCAGATGGCGGTGGCCTATGCTACCTTCCGCCTCCGTCGGAAAAGCAGGCGGCATCTGTGAGAACGAATCCGAGCCAGCACCGATCCCCAGAGGTCAGACTATGAAAAGCTACGACTCACGGACATACAGCATCAATGACTTCGTCGAGTGGGATGCGGCAAAGCAGCTTGAGCTAAACCCTCGATTTCAGCGCCGCCCGGTCTGGACCGATAAGGCTAAGAGCTTCCTAATCGACACGATTCTCCGCGGGAAGCCGATCCCAAAGGTGTTCATTCGCCAGAAAATCAACGTTACGACCAAGTCCTCGATTCGGGAGGTCGTGGACGGACAGCAGCGGCTTAGAACAATCCTTTCGTTTATTAAGGACGGGTTCGTGGTCAGCAAGCGCCAGAACCCAGCGTATGGCGGCATCCTCTTTAGCCAGCTACCTGAAGACGTTCAGGCGCAGATCCTTTCGTACGAGGTGTCAGTCGACTTGCTAATCAATCTTCCTGACTCCGAGATTCTCGACATTTTTAGCCGTCTCAACTCCTACGCGGTCGTGCTGAATGAGCAAGAGAAGATTAACGCTGATCACTTCGGTCCATTCAAAGTCCTTGCCGACAAGATCGGGCACAAGTACTCCGACTACTGGACGAGTCAGGGGATCCTGACATCCAAGCAGATTATGCGAATGCTTGAGGTGAATCTGGTCGCCGATATACTGATTGCCATGCTTGAGGGAATTAAGGCGAAGAAGCAGATCAAGAAGTTTTACGACCTCTATGAGTCAAGCTTCGAAAACGACACGGAGGCATTAGAGGCCCAGTTTGATCATGTAATCACCGCGATTGAAGCCATCTACCCGGAGGGCCTATCAGACACCGAATTTCGGCGCCCACACCTCTTCTACTCGTTGTTCATTGCACTCGCCCATCAAAAACAGCAAATCCCTGGCTTGCCAACTCCACCCGCACAGGGATACGCATCGCCAGAAGCTGCGCGCAACGCCCTTGAACGCGTGGACGAGATCTTCGCGGCAACTGACCACGAGCACCTCACCAAGAAGGAGATAGAATTTCTCACAAACTCGCGACGTGCGACGACCGACGAGAAGGTCCGCCTACAACGCACTGAGTACTTGCTCTCGTTGATGCAATAGGCGGACGATGTGCCAATATCCAGTGCCGTTGCCAATTTATTAGCGAAATCTGCTCAATGCGACTCGGTGATCGCGAATGCGCATCGCAATGACGCTGCAGGTGCACCCCTGTTCCCCGCGAGCGAACGGGAAATGATCACCGTCGCAGGTTTCCTCAACCTTTTCGTGGCCTGGGAGGAGTTCCTCGAAAAAGCGATGTGCCACTTTATGGTCGGTACTCCAACATTGTCCGGGAGGGCGCCAGTGCGGTATGTCAACCCACCTGACGTCGAGGCCGCCAAGCGCATGCTGATTGGAACGAACAGGTACTTCGACTTTGCCAACCACGATCTCGTCTGCAAGATGGCAGACCTATACTTCCAAAACGGCGATCCATTCAACCCGCATCTGAGAGCGATCATCACGGACTTGGCTGACATTCGAATAATGAGGAACGCGTCGGCACACATCTCCTCAACGACGCAAACGGCGCTGGAGTCCTTGGCGCAACGTATCTTTACCGTACCACGCCCTGCGATCACCCTCTATTCCATGCTTACGGCAGTCGATCCACGATCCACCAACCCAAGTGCAACCGTCTTCGCCGAGGCTAGGGACAAGCTGCTTGCCACGGCCCAGCTCATCGCCCAAGGGTGAAGGACGCGGCTTGAGTCGTACAGGCATTCGAATCCGCCAGCGTTGATAGCGCTGAACGACTGCTTGCTGCCGTTGGGTGGGCGCACGCGAACCGGCCACCGCCGACTGCTTTCGCTGCATCACCGCCCATTCCCTGGCCATATTCTTACCGCGGGTTGAGGATTCCGTCCAGCAAGCTCATCTGGTGTGCTACCCGGCTCGCTGCCTGGACGTGGACCAAGCCGCTCACGGTGATCCCCAGCAGGCGCACGGACGTGCCCTTAGGAACTTGCTCGGTCGAGTAGTTCTGGTAACAATGCCGCGATTGCATCCGTGTTCCCGATGTCCTCGGTGCCGTATGTGCTCGGGTCCCCCGGTGTCAGATACCGTCTTGGACGGCATTATGCAACTCCCAATTTGGGGTTAAACGGTTTCCCCGACTTGAGGACGCCAAAAGCCAGATGCAGGAGCTTGCGCATGGCCGCGACCACCACTTGCATGGGGCGTTTACCGTTGATCAGGAGACGATCGCAAAAGGCGGCAATGACTGGGTTATGCTGTTTGGCCACTACCGCCGGCAGGTAAAGCGCTTTGCGTAGCAAGGCATTCCCCGCTTTGGCAATGGGGGTCTTTCCGGCCCACTGGCCCGACTGGCGAATACGGGGATTGAGGCCAGCGTAGGCGACCACCTGTTTGACCGAATGGAACCGGTCTAGGGGATGGAGGAAGGCCAGCAAGGTGGCGGCGGTATTGTCCCCAATGCCGGGAATACTGGAGAGCAGTTCTTGCTGGCTTTTGAGGTCGGGATGGTTATCGATATGGATCTCGATCTGCAGACGCACTATCCGGATCTGCTGCGTGATGAATTCCAGGTGGGCCTCTACCGACTTCCGCGCCGGCCCCTCCGCGGATTCCAGGCGATTGTGCTCCATGGTTTGCAGGGCCAGGAGGTCCTCCAAACGTTGTACCAGGGCCTGGAGGACGACGATCTCCTCGGCCGGCGGCACCCAAGGTGCGGGACGGTGCATCCGACAGTAGCGGGCAATGAGCCGGGCATCGGCCTTGTCCGTTTTGGCCCGAGTCAGCTCCGTCTTGCCAAAGGCGTGGATCTGGGCCGGGTTGACCACGCTGACCAGCAGTTGCTGTTGCGCCAGAAAGCGCGCCAGGCCTCGTCCATAGGCACCGGTAGTCTCCATGCAGAGATGGGCTTCCCGGGCCTCGTGCTGGATCAGCCACTCCAGAAACTGCCTGTAGCCTTCGGGCGTGTTAGGATAGGCTTTGCTGCGATACTTCCCGTCCGGGTTCAGAAGGGCGACATCGAATTTGGCCTTAGCCACATCAATACCAACAAAAAGGGTAGGATGAGTCATGTCAGTCTCCTTGCAACAAATAGCGGCGATCTGCGGACCTTGCCGGTTCATCCTTATCTGTGCAGGCTCTTGCCCAGGGCAGGCC
>DAHZQE010000315.1:0-6624 GCA_027409005.1 Ferrimicrobium sp.
ACGAAGTGCACTCTATCGGCCAAGCAGAAGATGGCGTAGTCTGGGAGCAACTACTTCTGATGGCTCCGTGCCCGATCATTGCGCTTTCAGCGACGGTCGGTAATCCAGACGAGTTCTCTAGTTGGCTCACGGATACGCAAAAAGCCATTGGTATTGATTTGGTCACCGTCCAGCACCCATACAGGTACTCCGACCTGCGGAAGTACTTCTACGTCCCACCAAAGAAATTCACCTTCCACGGCATCCCGGAGAAGGCGTCTTTTGGTACTCTAGGATTAGACGGTCTGGTTGGCTTCAACCATGTGCATCCCGTTGGTGTGCTTGTCGACCGCAGTAGAGGGGCTCCGGATGATCTGAGCTTGGAGCCGAGGGACTGTCTGGAGCTGTGGCAAGCGATGAACAAGGCGCAGACGAAGGAATACCCGGTTTCAGCTGAGCTATCACCGACGAAGGCTTTGCCGATAGTCTGCCGCAAGATGGACATCTTGATGTGGGAGAAGGGATTGAAGGACCTGCTGCGGGAGTGGATTGCGGACCGGCGGTCGCCCTACGAAGCGGTACTCAGGGAGCTGGAGACAAGCTTTCGCAACACCCATCGCGAAGAGATTCTCAATACTGGTGAACAGTCTGGTGTCGGTGGCTCAGTCATCGATATCAAGGACCCGGATGATCTCATCCAGACGACACTGCCCATGCTCTGTCGTCTGAATGCTCAAGAAGGTCTCCCAGCCATTTTGTTCAATTACGACCGATTCGCCTGCGAGCGCATTGCAAACGCTGTGCTCGAGCAGCTGCGCGAGTCAGAACTGACTCAACGCAAGACCGGTGCAAGATGGGCCAAGACGCTCGAGCGCTGGGAGGAGTGGAAGAAAGTGCAAGAGAAGAACGCAAAGACGAGAGCCAGCGCGAAGAAAGGCAAAGGTCAAGATGAAGACCGTGGCTCGAAGCTTGACCAGGCTCGAGACGCTGCTGAGACTGGTATCAGTCAGTGGGATAACTTCAACCCGGACGCACCGATCGACGGCTACCACTTTGCCGACTACACCAAGGTGCAGTTGTCTGAGCTGGAGATCTTCGTGCGGCAGCTGGGTCGCCGCGGTGTCGATCAGTATCTGATTGATGCGCTGCAGCGAGGTGTTGGTGTGCATCACGCCGGTATGAATCGCAAGTATCGCCAGATTGTCGAGATCCTCTTCCGAAAAGGCTTTTTACGAGTTATTGTTGCGACCGGCACACTTGCTCTGGGTATCAATATGCCTTGCAAGACTGTCGTCTTCAGTGGCGACTCGGTCTTTCTGACCGCGCTCAACTACCGGCAATGCGCTGGACGTGCTGGTCGTCGTGGCTTCGATCTGCTCGGCAACGTTGTCTTCCAGGGCATCTCCCGCGAGAAGGTGTGCCGCCTCATCAGTTCAAGACTGCCGAGTCTGAATGGCCATTTTCCGATGACCACAACGTTGGTCCTCCGCTTGTTCACCTTACTGCACGAATCCAAGGGAAGCAAGTACGCCGTCGGCGCGATCAACGCTCTGCTCTCGCAGCCTCGTTTGTACATGGGCGGCCCATCCTTCAAGGACCAGACCATGCATCATCTCCGTTTTTCCATCGAGTACTTGCGCCGCCAGCACCTCCTCGGCACTAACGGTGCGCCGCTGAACTTTGCGGGCCTCGTCAACCATCTCTATTTCACCGAAAACTCTTCCTTCGCTTTCCATGCCTTGATGAAAGAGGGCTACTTCCACGACCTCTGCGGCCGGATCAACCGTAACGAGAAAGACACGCTTGAAACATTGATGCTCGTCATGGGCCACCTCTTCAATCGCGTTTACTGCAAGCAATCTGACGCAGAATACCGCGAGAACGTCGTCAAACCCTCTTCAAGCATCGTCTTCATGCCGCCTCTGCCCAAGCGCGCAGCAGAAATTCTCCATAAGCACAACGAGCAGACCCTCGCCGTCTATCGTACCTATGTCGAGACCTTCGTTGATCAACACGTCCATTCCGAAGACCGCACGCTCCCTCTCACCGGCTTGACGGCAGGCGGCTCCGACTCCAATACGGAGTGCCCCCCACATCAGGGCCCGGTCAAACTCCGCAGCCCTTTCATCGCCCTCTCCGGCGCCTCGGACCACTTCACCACGATCCATGATCTGTGCGCGCACACCCGCTCCGGCATCTTCCTCGAAGAAGCCGTCATCCCCTTCCTCTCCTCAGGCACCGAGGAAGACACCTCCCTGTTACCCCTCAATGCCTGGCTCCTAGATTTCTTCAAACACGGCGATATCCACACTCTTGAGCGCGCCAACGGTATCCTTCGGAGTGACGTCTGGTTCATGCTCAACGATTTCTCCTTGGTATTGGCGACGATAATCACGAGTCTACTGAATTTCTTGAAGCTGAAGGAGGGGACGGACATGGATATGCTTGACGTACTGGGTGATTTGGATATCCATGACGAGGCGGAGGACAATGAAGCTGCTGCTGCTTCCGAGGAGACACAATCAGATATCTCCGGACCCAGCCAAGCTGACTCCGCGGTCGCGTTGCCGGAGCATCTCCGGCGTCCGACTTCCACGGGCACGGCCAAGAAGAAGACCGCTGCGAAGAATACCGAGAGTTGGGAGGAAGTGGCCGATGCTGAGGACTCCACCGAGAGGACCGAAGCGCGCAAGGCAGCTAACGCTGCGCGTTTGGCGGAAGAGACTGAGGAGTTGATGAAGGGTGCTGCTGGCGGGTTAGGGAAAGAGGATCTGAAGGATGTGCTCAAAGCGTTCCAGAGGCTGCATGCGGAATTCAATATTAAGTTTAGAGCTATGTGGGCTTGAACGAGTTGTGCGCATCGTGATTGGGGGGACGGGCAGACGAGGCGAAGGGAATCTATGCGTGGTGCATAGTTGGTAACTCTGAGATGGACGAGACCTCGCATGGAGGCTGTGTGGTGTGGTGATTACATTGCATTATATGGCGTTATGGGAAAATGGAATTCTGACGCAGATAGCATGAAAAACACTGAAATGGAACCAAAATGAGCATAAGCATGAAAGATGAGATACAGTAGACAGATTGATAGATCCGCAAGAGATCGGTACGTGCATGCCGCTCGCTCCATGCCGTCCCTTGTCGCTGATTCACTGTATCTCTAAACTCACTTCCCACTCCATGCTCCCAGGTCGGCATCCCTTTGCGATATCCGCTGCTTGGACGCTTGCTGCGAACCATCGGTCAGGGCGGCCAACATCGTAGAGGGATGCTAGCCCTAGATCTTTACGATTCTGAACCTGCTCAGGGGCACCCTGTGGACCGTCACGGGAGTGTGGAAGATCGACCGCCGAGCCGGTCTTCCTGGCGAGGGAATACGGTGTACTGTGAAGACGTCGACATCACCGTCGGCCGGTGACATGCGAAGATGCGAAGCCAAAGCCGGCAATGTTGCATCAACATCGTCTCCTACCTGCTAACCTCACCCGACACCTGCAGACTGCCGCGATGCACCCCCCGGCAGCGATTCCAGACTTTCGCTCGAGGCATAACACGAGAGCTGTAATTGCACAATGATCCCATGAGGCTGCAGTCATATCTTCGGCTAAGTGAGAAGACGGCCACGCCTTGTCCTCACAGCTTACAATCGCATGCGCTCGGTCAATGTCCCGGACATGGATGGCCTCTGGACCCACGGTCTCGCAAATCTTGGCCTTGCCTGCTGCAGCAGTGTCCAGTGCTCGAGATCGGGTCAATTATCACCAACTTGCAAGGTCAGGTGACCGCAGCGCGGGTGAAGACATGGAAGGAGAGAGCGGACCTCGGTCCAGACCGTGCCGCACTTGGCTTCCCTCGAAAGTCAGCGGGGAAAAGGATCTCATCTACTTCCACGTGGGTCATTAGTGCCTGGCGTGACATCGATGTCGTCAAGTCCCGGGGGGCCAGACGAGCCCCGCCATGGGCTTGCTCGCCCCGTATATATTAGGCAGGGAAAGATCTCGAAATCTAGAGATACCATCATCTCCATCAGCTTCGTGATCTAGATCTCGCCATGGCCGTACCGTCTCTCCGTGAGCTCCTCGGCGCCCAGCCATCCACTGCGACGGCGGCAGAGAGCGCTCTCATCATCATCGATGCGCAGAATGAATACGCTGAAGGAAAGCTCAAGACGACCAATGTCCAGAACACCCGCAAGGCTATCGCGGGACTGTTGGCAAAGTACCGCAAGGATGGAGGGAAGGTGGTGCATATTGTGCACCAGGTGCCAGAGGGTGCCCCAGTCTTTACCCAGAACACAAAGCTGGCGGAGGAGTACGAGGAACTTGCGCCGAAGGATGGCGAGAAGGTCATTGGCAAAATCCATCCGAGCAGCTTCGCAGATACACAGTTGCATGAATATCTCAAGGAAAGCGGCGCGACGAAGATCGTGCTCTGCGGTTACATGGTAAGAAAGGCCGATGGCCTGGCAAAGACTGAAATACTTACGACTCTCTTTTCAGGCTCACGTATGCGTCTCCACGACGGCCAGAGATGGAGCGAGACTCGGCTACGATGTCTTGATCGCGGAGGACGCAGTAGGCGATCGAGATATTCCGGGGGCCAGCGGAGCCGACGTAACCAAGATGGTGATGCATGAGCTTGCGGACGCGTTCGCGACGATCGTTCAGAGCAAAGACATCAAATAATTCGGGAGGACGTACGACCGGTCAGGGACCTGCATAGCGAGACTAAATCATCAACTGTTCTGGCTTCAGCATACCCCTCTTCAACGTTTCCACCAACGCCGATCATGGATCGCTGTAGATCTCGGTCCTCGCCAGCTCGACGTCCCTCTCCCCTCCCTTCCTGAAGGTGTACTTGAAACAGCCCTTCATGACACCGTCCCACTGCTTGCCGTCGAGACCTTCCGTTTCGTCATCACCTGGAGCCTGCATGTTATACCAAACATTCGCCACTGCATACATCTGCCAGCCTCCGTCGATCTCCCAGACGATTATGTCTTGTGTGTTATGCGCATGGTCCTTGAACGGCGCGTATGTGCCCTGCAACGCCGTCCAGGCCTTGTTGGCACTCTCAACTACTTCTCCGGTAGATTTCCGGTAGGTCCAGTGCTTGGTCATAGCGCAGGAGGTGGGCGACTTGTCCCGACTGCCACAAGGGACGTCAACGATGTTTTTGGCATACCGTTCCAAGAAATTTCGCGGCGGGAGGCTCGCGGGTTTTATCGCTCTGTTGAAACGTCAGCCAGCAGCACCTCGATTTCTGACAGAAATTGGGAATACCCTGGTACCGTGGTAAGCCCACGCGTGCGCGTTCGATCCTGCCATTCTAGGTCTCGAAACTGAATTGGATCCAAGAGTGCGGAGCGGTGGCGATGAATAGATCGGCTAACGTGAGGAGTAAAGGCCCGATATTAATCTTGATCTGAAGACTTTCACCGAGCGGACAAATCTTCATCGTCTCGTTTACATCCCACTCAGCATCACGCCAAGGTCCGATCAGCTCAGTCCATAACTCTCAGCCTCGTCAACGCCCGCTGTGTTCAATCATTTATTGCGCAAGTTTTGCGATACTGATTTCCATCAACTACTCCAGCGGATTGGACGTGCTGAAGCAATATCGTGCTATATTCCAGTCCCCATCTGCCGTCTGCAGCACAAAGAGCTCCGCATTGGCCTACTACGATGTGTTCCTTCGGGCATTGACCTTCTGTGTCCCGGCAGAAGTCGTGCTAGCGAAGCCGTAGGTCTCGAAATCGATATGGCCTTCCTTGATATCACAGGTAAGATCGAGGACTATCAGTTGGAAGCAATTTTGGTACTACGTTAAGATGGCATCGTACCCAACTTGAGACGGAAAATCTATGTTGCCATGGTCACTCCATTTTTGGCATATGGCTTGACGCAGCCATCAGCGGCAGAAGCTCCGAGTGCATCACGGTACGCAGTGATTGTTGCCTTGAATGCCTCAGAGTCGGAAGTCACTGGATGCTGTCTTGGGCTCTTTCCATGAGGATACGGCTCTGCGTCCTTCCTCGTTGGTACAGGTTGCTATAGGCTGGATCGATTGGCAGGAGCGGTGGATGACAATCGACAGGTGACAAGATCTCGATGTCGATCCTGAAAACATAGTCTGTGGACATACGACGGCCTTGTTCAGGCGTCCAACAATTCTCGAGCTGCAGCATGTGTGCTATAGTTGGCCAAATCTTCGAGAGTAATATCATCAGGTGCAATCAACAGTACCGCTATTGCCTAGTTGGAGCTAGCGCTTCCTCCTGTGGGACAAGCGCCAAAACCCGAGCCCAGAACGACCCGCTGGTCAGGCTACTGCAGCTCCGTCGATTCCAACGTTCGTCAACATTGGCAGTGCAGATGCTTGCGAGGCAGTGACATGCAGTCGAGCAGCTCCAGCTGCTGCGCAATGCTGTACAAACTGCGGGCGCCCAATGCCCAAGCTGAGGCTCTCCGCGACTGCCATAAAGCCCGCAGGGCCTCGGCACCGACTTCATGCTTCTTTTCACAAATCCTCAATTTGTCGCACAATGTCTATGCCGTTCGAGCGAAGCGCCAGGAGGGTCCACCCTCGGTAGTCTCGGCTCCTGCCTGCGCCCTCGCACATTGCGTCCATCCCCTCGATCGAATT
>DAHZQE010000331.1:0-9514 GCA_027409005.1 Ferrimicrobium sp.
GTGCGCCTGCAGAGACGCCGCTGAACCAGCGCCATGCTGATGCCATCTATTCGTGCGCTCACAGTGTGGCTCCAGCTGTCATGTATCTCTATGTCTCGTCTGAGACATTCCATAGTGCCCCGCAAAAGCTTGCGATGTTCCAATTCCCTGGCATGACTTGAAGCCAACCATCTCCCAATCAGTGGCACGCCCCTATACGATCCCCTCATGATCAGCGAATAAGGGACCGGGGAGAGGCTATGCGGAGAAGACCGCAAATGCAAATTGTGTTCACCATATCCGACAGTGCCATGTCGGGGCAGCTGCACGTTCTCATCATGTGAAGTCGGAGGTTCTCACTTGGCGCTGCTACGAATGATTGCCAAAAGTCGTAGCAAATTGCGCTGGAAAGACTGGAGGCGATGGCCATTAGTCTACGGTAGGCTTATCATAGTTCGCAATGATGCTCGTTGACAGTCGCCAACAGGAAGGAGAGTTGTCGTCATATACAATGTCCTAGGCGTCAGTGCAGCTTGCAGCCGATTTCCGAGGCCTCGACACTATGTGCCATAGGTATGGCACCTTTGTGATGTTCGAAAAAGCTGAGTCGCCGGATCCGGACCTGGATGTTCATTGTTCATAGGATAAAACATGTGTGCCCATCTGGTCTTTATAACGATGCGTTGCGGGCAAGGTGCTCGAGCTGGTCCATCTGCATGGTTCGGACAACATGGTGCCAAGACAAGGACATTGGACAGCGCCCATCGGCGGAGATGGGGTAGCAACGGGCGACTGCAATGATCGGCCGAATCAGTCGCAGCCCATTCGCGGGAGTATCAACCAAGACTATATCAACCGTTGTTCGGAACCAGCCTATCATGACGATAGCAGACCACCTAGTTATTATGGATCGCCGGCGGGTCACTGGATTCGACCTCTTTGTCCTGAGCCACACCCAGTCCTGGGCGGACATAGCATCTGCCATTATTGCCAGTACAACGTCCAGAAGCAGGTTTGGATGCGCATTGCAAGAGAGCGCTGGACGAAGCCACTGCCTGGAAACCAGCAAGCGTCCTGGAATGGGTTCTGGACTCGGCTATGCACCGACTGCGAGATCGCCGAGCAGTATCTGATGGACGCTCGTAATGGGCTGTTGTCGCCCGTCTTAGCGAATGCACCACCAGCGGCTGACATAGCAGCCATGACAAGCTATCCGAACAACACATGCACCTGCTTGCCGTGGCTGACAAACACAGCACTTTGTGTCGATCACCGGAAGAACTTCTGGGAGCAAATGCAAGGCCAGGCCAACGCTGTAGCTGGCGGTACCGCAGTACCTCCTATTGTACAGACCCGTAATGCGAATAGGACATTCCTCGAGACCATTGCATTGTTGGTACCAGATCCGACCCGACCGAGACCTGCGCGGGTCGCGACTGCAAGTCCCGCCAGGCAGCAGATGCGCAGGAAACACCGGAAATGGAGAGCTTGCCGGTGCGGAAAGGAGGTGAACACGTTAGCTGCTTCCCGGCTGCTCCAATGCATGGGTTGCGAAGGCGTGAAGCTGATCGACCCAGACAATCCGGCCAAGCGCGTTGCACTGCCTCCGGTCGCGGCCGCTATTCATCAGCTCAATGGGTCGAACAACGCTAACTTCCGTATGCAGAGACCTTACAGCGCCACTGAGTTTTGACATCTTGCAGCTGCAACATAACCCCACGATTGGCCGAAGTGGGTAGAGGTTCGGTGATCGAAAGACGCCCGCAACTTTCGGGCCAAGGGTGGTTGGCTAGCGAACGAAGCTGACAGAACACATGCGATTGAGTCACCCGCAGTTCTATGCTCAAATTCTGTCTTCTATACCTACTCGTATGTTTAAGTACACACTTCTTCAACATACATCACTGAATTGTCCACTCGTCAGTTTCATCAGATCACACACAGCTACTAGAGACTGTTCGAAACTGCCATCTTCATGGCGCGCTGGAGCGATCTGGCCCCCGAGCTGATGCTGATTGTGTTCGAGTACTACGCCTTGGCAGAGCAGGCAGCCATCATACCTCCCCACCTCGTCGAGATGAAGTCAGGCCCAAAGAGGCTCACCCGTCATACAAAAGACTTCCGCGTGGGCATTGTGCCCTCCAACAACAACCTCTCCCGCGTCGACAAGACCTTTGGAGCGATCTACTCCACAGCCTTCAGAGAGCGTGCTCAACGCCTCGAGGTTCGGGATATCACTGTCTTCGTCGCAGACTTCGACTTCGACATCCTCCTCCACCACCTGATTGGCCCGTACATGAAGACGGACGCGGGTATCCAGAAGCTGCGCAACAGCGACATCGATCTTACCATCAACCTCTCCGTCACGAAGCACTTCCGTGAGAACCTGATTGAAGACCGCGAGAGCACTAGCCTGTATCGATGGGTCGAGTCGGTCAAGAATCTGCAGCGCTCCCATGGCGTCTACCTGCGGACTTCATACATCTGGAAGCATGCACATCCGGACATGATGGGCCCGGTCAACTTCTACTTGTACGTCTACCGCCATCAGATCTACGGGCAACCTGCCGCCTCGGCCCCGGAGATGCAGAACATATATGATTGTTGGCATGATTGGTTGAAACAGAATCCTGGATACTTCAGTGCGGATGCTTCAGCGTGGATGGATGATGTGCCCAGCGAGGAGGATGGAGAAAGCGAGGGTGGAGAGGAGGATGAAGATACGGGACGGGAGCATATCGAGTGGGTCGCGGACTGGAAGGAGGATGATGGAAGCTACTATGAAGCGGATGATGAAGACTATGATGGGGAGGAGCAGGGTGTGGGTGCAAACTTGGGAGGCGGGCATGAGATCAGTGATGCGAACTCAGACATGTCGATGGTGGACTGGGATGATGACGACTTCGAATACGATGCTTATCTGGACTGGCGCATTAGGAACGATGGAGATGACGAAGACGAAGATGGCACACATGAAAATGTCAACGGGGACGAGGAAATGTGAAGACGTAGGCTATCGTGTCCACCATCTGGCCATGCTCGTCCGCGGGCCAGCGGTGCTGAACGATCCAATGGATCAGGACTAAGACGACGATGATGCATACAACAGTGAGAGCATGGCAATTTCGGTTGATCACGCTGATGCATTAGCCATGCTGGTGCATGGCTCGCTTGCGGACATGGCCTCATGGACGCAGATCAGGCTTGAGTGCTCGAAGCTATCGCGAGATTGTTGATGATTCCTGAGCTCGTGGTACTATCTGAGATTGATTGGGAGGCCTAGAGCGGGACATCAGACGGTTTAGATGATATAGGCATTTCATGCACAGCACGCGATACCCAAGGCTTTGCAGTAGGTTTAGGACAAGCCACTGCAGTTGTCACTCGCCCTATGAGCTTCATATAACCCGAGACTATCAATTCGACGCATCATTCTCTGAACTTGGGTATCCTGGTCAAAGTGACCTGGGTCTGCAATCGCGCTTCGAGCGTCCAAATGTCTGGTAGCTGCAAAGAGCGGTATCCAAGTCTCCAAACCATATTTGAGTGTCACAACGACCATTTAGGGTCCCACGAAGCTCCTGTATGATCCTTGCGGCTGACGTGTTCTCATCCACTAGCCTAGAGTGACCCCAGTCACGATGTGGGCGCGAGTCATGCAGCATCGGCTTGGCGCGTCCCGGCTCCGCAGATCACTGCGCGCTTCACATTGGATTTGCTGCATCGCGAAACACCACCTCACCTCATCTTCAAACATCCATCCCAAACCATCCCCATCCTCTCCGAGCCTCCTCCCTTACCTCCCGCAATACCGCCGCCATGTCCGAATATATTGGCGCGCGCATCTCCCTCATTTCCAAATCCGACATCAAGTACATCGGGACGCTGCACGAGATCAACAGCGACTCGCACACCGTCGCCCTCGAGAGCGTTGTTTCCTACGGCACTGAAGGACGCAAAGGCAATCCTGCGGAGGAGATCGCTGGCTCAGATCACGTGTACGAGTATATCGTGTTCCGAGGCAGCGATGTGAAACAGTTGAATATCGTCTCGGAGGAGAAGGAGGAGGAGAACCGGCGGCCGAAGGTGCCCGATGATCCTGCGATACTAGGGGTAAGTGTTCACTCTCACTCTACCTTGCCGACACTACACTGTTGAGGTGATGAAGCATTTTGGATACTAAACTCACTACTGCTGAGAGCGCAAAACCGTGCGGAGACTTTCCATGTTGCCTTCCTTCTGATCAAATACAATATCCCACACTCTGCATGACACGGAGCTGTATGACAGGGCTGATGATGTTCGGATAGTCTTCGCGGCCAGGTCCCCAGGCCCAGCAGCAACAACCTCAGCAGAACCAGTTTCGCGGCCCTCCACCTCCATTTCAACAGCCTCCACCATTCGGTTACGCTCCACCGAATCAATTTCAAAATCAGCCTCGCTTCCAAGGTCCAGGTGGCCCACACGGCTTTCCTGGCGCACCTGGCGCGGTTCCAGGCTATGGCTATCCTCCACCACCCGGCTACGGCACGGGCTACGGTCCACCTCCGCCCGGCCAGGGCTTCCAAGGCCCGCCTCCTCCCGGTCACTTTCCTCCTCCAAACCAGCAAATTCCGATAGGCCCACCCGGGCAGCAACGTCCGATGCCGCCTCAGCAGCAACAACAGCAGCCACCGATCGGCAGCGGTAGCAAGCAAGGCACACCCCAGCCTCAGCAGCAGCAGATGCCAAAGCCGCCAGGTCTGGGTGGCCAGCCTGGTCAGCCCGAACAGCCGCAGCCACCTCAGAAGCCGATCGAGATGTCGGGCACGCCAGCCCCATCATCCACAGCCGCCTCAAGTTCCACTGGTCCGCCTCCACCGCTCGACTCTAAGCCTCCTACCGCCGCAGCTACCGCACCTTCAGGGCCTAAGCGTGCCAACAACCGCGTCGCTATCCCTCTTCCATCTCCTCACACTCTTGCCGCGAAGCCCTCACAGAAAGCTGCTGTCCCTCCTGCTGCTGCCCCTCGTGCTGCTGCTGCTGCTGCTGCTCCCGCCCCGGCGCCCTCTATCCAAGATGCTACGCAAGCCGCCACCGCTGCAGTTGCCGCGGCAATGGCGAAGCTCAACCAAGGCGCCGCACAGCAACCGCAAGGTGGCGCTGGTGTCGACAACCTCACTCAGAAAGTCCAGCAAATGCGCGTCAATGACCCTTCAGCGCCTCGTGGTCGTAGTCGAGGACGCGGAGGCCCGCGTGGAGGCATGCCAGGTGCGATGAGAGGCGGCCATCCGCATGCGAAAGCGATCGAGGTGCCGAAGGAAGACTATGATTTCGAGTCCGCGAACGCCAAATTTAACAAAGAAGATCTCGTCAAGGAGGCGATTGCCTCCGGTTCGCCCTTGACATCCCCGCCAGCGGGTGGCGAGACTGCTGACCCAATCGCCACTGCGGCCGCTACTACTAACGGGGGTGCTGCGGGAGAAGACGTCGTGATCCCGCGCAAAGCATCGAATGCTACTGGTGACAAGTACGACAAGAAGGCCTCGTTCTTTGATGATATCTCCAGTGACCTCAAGGATCGCGTGCAGGCCGCTGAGGGCGGCGGCATGGTGGATGGACGTGCGATGAGGAGAGAGGAGCGCAGCAGGAATATGGAGACGTTCGGACAAGGAAGTGTTGATGGTGGGTACCGTGGTGGGTACAGGGGTAGGGGCAGAGGCCGTGGATACCGAGGTGGCCCAGGTGGCGGGAGAGGGTACGGTGGTGGCAGAGGCCCAGGATACAGGGAACGTGGCAGGGGAGACGCTGAGCTCGGTACTGCGTAAATAGGCCGCAAAGCTAGGGCGGGCGCCGAGTAAGCCGAAGTCTGGGACTGAAGCGACGTCGACTTGAGAAGATGCAAGGTGGCTTCGCAGCCGAAGGATGAAGGGTTCGTGTACTTTAGGACGATGACGAGGAGATGAGCATGTATCAGAGAAAAGCTTCGAACGCCCGACAGTACCATGGTCCTTCAAATTCGGAATTGAATGTGTCTCACATCGCTCTTGCATCGCTACTGCGGCTTGCTGGTACTGCAGGCAGGGCCTGAGACTAGTAGTTGTCGCATGCATTGGGCAAACGCCGGAGGTTAAGGACAGCTTGTTGAGATATGTGCCGGAGCGGAAGCATTGGACGATCAAGGCGAACGTGATTGACGGTTGATTTTGGCAACTCCGGAGCTTCCTCCAGACTGGGTTCTTCAACCACGCTGTCTTCAAGACTAGCCGCCGGATCAAGATCAACATGCCATAAGTGAGCAAAGACTTCGATATCGAATCGCTGAAGTGGATTTGGGCGACTCATCGAAGTTTGCAGAGAAGAATGGAGAGTGAAATAATGGATACAGTGATGAGACCACGCACAAAGTCAGCCATCTGGGCGCAATGCTGACAGCCTTGGTCTTGCCTGGCATAGGGGCGATGCGCGAGTCGGAGGGGTACGCGACGAGAGAGCTGGACTGGCCCGTCAGTGCGATGATGAACTACTGCAAGCCGAGGCCAGCATCGCGGATGTACAACCGGTGAGCGGCGGGATGGTGAAAGATTAAGGAACCCATACATCTCCATTTGGCTACGCAGTCGCTAGATCAATACACTATGCAGGATCTGAGTTGTTTTGGGCCGTGGTGCGGACGTTGAGAATGGTTATGTGGTGGACGGGAGGCTGAGCACTGGGAAAGTGGGCAGGGTCCATAGAATCAGACTGCCTCAGGTCGTGCCGCTTTCTGCACGGATTCCTTATGTCGAGGATGCACGATTGTAAAGAGTGCGGGCCCTTTAGTGTGTCCTTGCGTTTTCATAGGGTCTGGCCGAGGTAAGGTATATCAATGATGTTCTTGACGTCGACATCCGGGAGAGGAGGTGATGTTGGTATGGTGCACCTTATGTAAGCTAGCGTCAGTGAAGACCACACCTGCACTGGGCATTTATCCTCCATCTCCTCCATTCGCTACACCTTTCATTCATCTTGTCGACACCGTCTACGCGGATGGAAGCAGGCCACGTCGTGTCAGCTACTTGCGGGATCGTCGCCTTGCAAGACTAGTCTGCGACCTGCCATGGCTTCTTCGTCTGAGGGTGGTCTAGACGACAACACCTTCCTCTACCACCAATTGGACGCGTACCCATGGGATGAAGACCAGGAATTTCAGGGCGGCCTTCGCGCAATCCTCGGATCCGTACAAGATCCGGCGCAAGTTGAGCATTTGACATTACGCGCCAGGTGCTACTACTATTCCCGCAAAGCTGGCACCACTGTGGACTTTGACGGCTACAAGAATTGGGTAGAGAACCAACAGCATGTGACGAACGGAAGCCACCCACCAAATACCGACACCTCGGCGATGAATGGACTTGAAGAGGGATACGGTGGGGTTGCAGCAAGTGATGGAGGGATGGGCAGTGCACCGAAGCCAGCCAGCTTCGCAGAGATATGTGACATGATTGCGGAGGGCAAGCCGATACCCGGTATCAAAGACATACCAGACACGATCCTGGAGGGCCAGGCATCCGAGAGCCAGAAAGCCGAGCGGCGGAAACCGTGGGAGAAGAGCAATGCTGGGGCTCAAACTGGTACGGAGCAAGGCAAGGACATGCAGCCCAGCTGGATGAGATGAGACGTCGATGTACGGTCTGGACCCCTGTGGCTAAAATCCGGCGACGATAACGTTCGCTCCATATTTGCCTGACTTCCGAACGAGTTGATTAAGCTCGTTGAAGACGCCTGTCGCATTCTCGAATCTAGACTGCTCCTCCACTATCTGCCAGCTTCAGGCGGTGGCATTGGAGCTAGGATGGTTTGGCCTGCCCAGATGGAAATTCGATCTGCATGTCTGGTCAGACTACCTGGCAGAAGACCAAGACGCGCGAGCAATTTTTTGACCGTCAAATCTAATTCGAGCACGTGGTCGCAGCCTCGGTCTTAATACCGAGGTAATTGCCACGGGAGCAGGAAGAAATCCCCAGGGTGCCAAGGACAGCTTCAGCGACATACGCAGAATTCGAGACAACGTCTTCTGCGCGGACCAGCGCCTTTCGGATATACGTAGCGTGAGCCAAAGCTGCGATGGACAAGCGGTGCCTGAAGTGAGTACTACGAGAGGCCGCGTGCTCAAGACTTCTGCAGCAGCTGCAGCTCTATGAGCTCTTTACATGCAGTCGCGCTTACCGTGATTCCTCCAATTGGAGCGACAAGACTCCGGGCCTCAGGGTGTGCTTCCTAGGTGTACCTCGACTACAGGCCTACTCTACGCTGCTCGAGACACATGGTCCTTACGCATTTGAGGTCAAGTTCGGATGGGTATCGATTACCGAGGACAATGGCTCGTTAAAGTGATAGATAGGTGGGTAGTCTGGAGAAGAGTGATCTGCACTGTTCCATACAAGTTTGATGTTAGACTCTCGACTTGTCAATTTCGTTGAAACTATTGACAGTCGTTGTACTGATGAAGAACATGGCGGATGTCGGGAAGACCCAAGTTGAGCATATCGAGTCTCGGGCGAGAGTTTCCGGTAACGCACTCGAGAACCAGCAAACACTCGAAGAGGTCGACGTGGGCAATCATCAAGCCTTTAAGGGAAACGACTCTGACGGCAAGACCGAATGGCCGATTGGCAAACTGTTGGCTTCGGCCTTCTTGTCGATGTTATATACCAGTATGACCCTTGCAATGACCGTTGGCCAAACACTAAATGCTGACAATACGTAGGCTCCCAGATCCCTCTCTACTTCGCCGGTGCCACTCTGTCCTTCATCGCCGCAGACACTGGTGCAGCTGATACCATTGGCTGGCTTCCGGTTGCAAACATCCTGATCATCGCCGCTGTTTGCCCGTTCTTTGGGTATCTACGGGACTTGTTCGGTAAGAGGTACATTGCTCTGTTCAGAGCGACACTGCTCTGTGTTGGGGGGTGTCGTTTGGGGCACATCTCATTCTCTTAGTCAGGCGCTGGCTGGAGTTGCTTGGGCCGGTGGCGGTGCTGGTTGAAGCCCGAAACCCACAATTTAAGATCATTGCTGACGATTTCTAGGTATTGGTGAGCTCACTGGACTGACTGGGTAACCGTCCGTCCCACCTTGAACGCCGTAAAATATTTGCAAAGCTCATGATTGCGCAGACTTGCCGAAACTGTGCCTGTTAAGTACCGAGGCTGCTCATTGGCAGCTTTGACGGCCTTGGTCCTTCCTTTCTGCCCTTAGGTGCTATACGTCGAGCTATTTCCCCATGCTGCCACATGGCGGTGGGGACCATGGATCTGACTATACGTTCTGGCATCAATATCACCTGCAAACCGCCGTCTGACCGCCTCTCTGCATCTACAGTGGCATCACCCTCATCGAACTTCTCTTCACATGTTTTCCGCACACCCAAACCCGCGCCGAAGGCTTCCCATGACAAGCTGTCATCAAGAAGATCGACATCATCGCCGGCTTCCTGTCCATCACCGGTTTGACGCTTTTGTAGGCACAGCCCTCCAGCCACAATCACGAAAGAACCCACTGGCACCATCCACAG
>DAHZQE010000342.1:0-9720 GCA_027409005.1 Ferrimicrobium sp.
CCGGGAGGGCCATCACAATCCATCATGGAAACCACATCGCCTCCATTGACGCCAATACGAGCGTACATGTCGCCCCTCGAGACCTCTCCTGTCAGCTCATGTCGCGAGCAGCTACGGCGGAGAAACAGTAGCGTCTCATCCAACTATGATAGAAGCCCTGTCACACCCCTCAAGCACCGTTTTTCAAATGCGTCGCAACTCTCGCACGATCTCCCAACACCTAGCGAGGAAGGAGGTGGTGGCCTAGGGAACTTGGCGGATGAGCTCGAGCAGCTGGATGATGAAGACGAAGAAGAAGATGCCACAAATTCTTCCATGGAAGGACGCCAAGAAAATGACAAAGAGCCCCGAGACTCTAGCGTCGATGTGAACTACAATTCGAAACAAAGCGTACGCAACTTCTCGAAACCATTCGGGACTGTGGGGCGGCCGCCTGATGAGGAGGAAGAAAGTGCGGAGGATGTGTTGCCCGCAGACGTGGAAGACGCGATCAACGCAATCGCAAGGATGGCCGCATCCACCTCAACATCTGAGGATCCGCTGATACCTCGCACTGTTGCATTGCTGCAGGACTTGGGCAATCAATCGGCTCTTGAGACGGCAACTCAGCGACTGACAACGTCCACGAACAGCCTAAGCACACATCTTACGTCGCAGGGCAAAAGCCTACAGGCCACCTCGACAAGCTTGTTCTCGCCCTTCGCAGGATATACTTTCTCTCTGAGCTTAGAAGATGTTGAAGAGATGACCCCCTTGATCGAGGATCTTTTGAGCGGTATCCCACAGCCGGACCCAACGTCACTTCAAGGCATCCAGAAGTTGGAGCGCGAAACGGCCAATGTCGTCAAGACTCTCTCCCAGCTAATAGATACGCTGCAAATGGGACGCCAGATCACCAACTCCGCTTCCCGTAATCTACGCACAACGCAGACCATGGTTGTCGACCTCCGACGCGAGCACGAGAGGGCGGAGCTAGCGCGTCACGAACTGGCCAAGGCCGATGTCGAGAGGCAATTGAAGGAACGACGCTGTGCGTTGGAGTGCAAGGATGTGATCGGAGGGTTTGAGGAGGTCTGCGATGCTTTGCGAGCGAGTCTAGAGAGCGAGTCGATCGGTGATGCTTGATTATGTGTTCAATGATACCCACACATGTTTTGGTGCCTCTTGCAGGGCTATGGCCAGGAAAAAGAGGCTGGCGGATAAAAGGCACGATGATAGAGGCACCGATCTTGGTAGATGGTCGCTTGACCGCCTAATGATAATGCCAGACTTGTTCGCGGGTCAACGTTCGCACTTTCGCTTTGCTCTGCCATTTTAGATCGTTTTCTACATGCATTGCCATCACTCTCACTGTCGGAAGGCACGGCCTGTCCACACCCGAGCCGCTCATTCATGCAACAGCCCGGCGTGAACTCCACCTGTGGGGATGCGCCAGCCTGAGCAGTGCTGAGCACGCTGATTGGCTACGCAATACAGAGCTCAGCGCTTACACTGCGCATCTCTCTGGCTGATGGCCAGCATTGGGTGCGGCCGACCATGTCGGGCACAGTGAGCATGCGCGGCCGGGGATATGGCCAGCGCAAAGGCAGACTCCTTATCCTCCATCCTTTCTTGCGCATCTTGCCAAAGAGGGCATCCAGGGCAGCTCTTTCCTGGACTGGACCTGGATGATTGCGGTGTAATGCGAGGGACTTGAGAAGAGGTTGGAAGAGCACAACATTCCGAAGACCGAAAGCAGGCGTGTACGAATAAGAGCGACACTGCGCAGTCAAGATGGTCAGCTCATTCATGATCACGTACAATTGGCGGATACCCAAGGTCGTCGTCGCGCTGCTTATCATCGAATTTCCCTTGACCGTCGCCTGCCTGACGCTTAGCGGCATCGCGGATCCGGACACATATCGCACGAAGCTGTGGCAGAACGGATACGATAAAGGCTTCAACAGTTCGCCAAGCGAGATCCTGTATGGTCTCGCGAACTACAAGCCGATCAAAGTCCCGATGATATGGAGCTACCAGTGAGTATACGGGCATTTGACGACATTCGCAACCGGCAGAGGCTGATAAGGGGCAGACTTATGCAATACAACGTCGTGATATCGGTCCTGTCAATGTTCATACTCCTCGCCAAGAGCACGCTCTATGTGCTGCACGGCTTCCTACCAATAATCGGGTTGCTTGTCAGCATGGCTGAGATTGCCATCTACGCCGTAAGCATACATCGACAGTCAGGGCCGGATATGACAGATCCGAGGCATCCGTCGCCTGGCTTGCCGTGGTACTTGAGCAAGGGCTGTTCGTATGCGACTCCTGGGAACTGGGGTTACTGCATGCAGGCGAGAGCGATTTTTGGTGTGATGTGCGCCATGGTGTAAGTGGAAAACCCCCTCGCTGGATGCGGGCGAGACTAACAGCGGCGGTAGTGCGCTCTTCTCGGTTTACGCCATTTGGTCCGCGTACTCGATGTGGCCTACCAAGGAGGAGAAGGCCGAGCGAATGCAGAGGCGGGAGGAGGATATCGAGATGAAGAAGTTTGGTGAATACACTCCAGACTCCGATCTTTCTAGAGAAGAGACGTGGGAAAAGAACAGGCAGATATTCCTGAATCTTCCAAAGACGCCAAACACACCAGGCTTTGGAGCGAAGAACCCAATGACACCCCGGACGGTGGCGTTCACTCAGCTCAACGGTGGCCAGGCTCCGGGACCGAGTTCATCACGAGCAACTCCTGCAGTCTCGTCGAGTGGGCTGAAGTTCAGAGATCAATATGGAGGTGCAGCGACCGGACCATGATACAGTACCAAATTTGACAATTAGCTCTTTGAGGTGCAGCAGTCGGTTTGGGAGGGATTGTGCAATCTCAGCTGTACATATGCTCTTCACGATGCCATGACTTTCTCATCAACTTGATCTGGTCGTCGCTTGGTCTAGTTGTGCGTTCTGTCGCCTTTCACGTCCAGTCGTTTGAGGCTGCCGGGAAAGCCCCTCCGTGGGGCATGTGAGACTTTGGCGGCTTCTGAAATTCTGGCACGAGACCGGCTCTTCATGCTAACCGTCACCTCACCCTTCTGCTTCACCACTACACCACGCGGATTCCGACAAAAGGCTCTCGACTTTCTCACAGAATACCAAGAAAGACAACGCTTCCGCGTGCGCCAATCCACGAGACCTGCAGCCTCCGCTGACTCACCGCCCGACCAATTGCTACACAACAAGTGAAGAGGGAGCAGAGATGGAGACATAAGACACCCTGAACGGCAGCATGCCCACATGCTGCAGAGATCACCTTTCCGTTCGATAATCTGTCCGCAACACATCCGTTGGCACTAGCCATGGATGCCCAAGTTGAGCAAGCCATCGAGCTCGCATTCAATCCTCATACCGACCAGCAACTTCGAGCTCAAGCATACGAATTCTTGAACCAGCTAAAGCAGGACCCAAATGCCTGGCAATACTGTCTGCCATTGTTCATCAGGACACCCTCTCCATCGGAGGTTGTGAGGGTGGTATGTCTGGAGATGGTCAACAACGCGGTGCAGACGCAACGGTTGGATCAACAGACTTTGGTGTATGTGCGGGATAGTTTAATGAGCTATCTCCGGCAGTGGTATGCTCCAGGCTCAACGAACATCGACTCGCCGACCATACAGAACAAGCTCACGCAGACGGTGACCTACCTCTTCGCCTCGCTTTACGCCACGGAATGGACGAGCTTCTTTGACGACTTCCGAGAGCTGGCAGAGGCGAACGGCGGCACCCCTGTCAGCAATCCGGTGGCGACGATTATGTATCTCCGAGTTGTGGGCTCAGTACACGATGAGATTGCAGATCAGATGATCCCACGAACTCCCGACGAACTACGACGGCATAACGAACTCAAGGACCTCATACGCGCTCGCGATGTGACGAAGATCGGTGTCACATGGAGAGAGGTCTTGTCAAGATGGCAACAGACGGACATGGCCATCGCGGAAATGTGTCTGCGTACAATCGCCAAGTGGGTCAGCTGGATCGATATCAACCTGGTATTGGACAACACAGTGCAGCAAGCGCTGCTAGAGTTGGCTGGGCAGCAAGGCATCTTTGAGTCAGAAAGCAAGCAAGCTAGCGCAAGAGACGCTGCTATTGACGTCTTCACCGAGACAGTAGGGAAGAAGATGGCAGCAAACGACAAAATCGAGCTCATCAGATATCTGAATCTCGAGAGCATCGTCGCTCAGTTGTTACAGTCGCCTGCACTATCAACAATGCGCAACACTGCCAACTACGATACTGATCTGGCCGAAACGGTGGCGAAGTTAGTCAACAACGTCATGTTCGATGTGGTGAAGATTATCGATACTGAAAGTCAAATCGATGGCGTGCGCGCAAGGGCAGAGCGTCTACTAGAAGGCTTCATGCCTCACTTGCTACGGTTGTTCTCGGACGAGTACGACGAGATCTGCTCTGCAGTCATACCTTCAATGACCGACTTGCTCACCATGCTGCGAAAAAAGGTGAAAGCCGGCAGCGATAAGGCACTATACAGCGCTATGCTACGACCCATCCTGGAAGCGATTATTGCCAAGATGAAGTACGATGAGACGGCTACCTGGGGCGAAGATGCCGACACTGCGGACGAAGCCGAGTTCCAAGAACTCCGCAAGCGCCTGCACGTCTTGCAGCAGACCGTCGCCGCTGTGGACGAAGAGCTGTATATGAGCATTTTGACTGATGTTGTAGCCAGCGCCTTCAACCGACTTGGCCAAGACGACAAGCTCGATTGGCGTGATCTGGACCTGGCGATGCACGAGATGTACCTTTTCGGCGAGCTCGCAACGCGAAATGGAGGCCTGTGGGCAAAGAGGGATCCGTCAGACTTGGCCACCCAGAGACTGATGGAGATGATGGTCAAGATGGTGGACGCCAACCTTGCAGTCTACCCACACCCCGCCATCCAATTACAGTACATGGAGATCTGCGTGAGGTACGTCCAGTTCTTCGAGCACCATCCGGAAGGTTTGCCCAGGGTACTAGAAGCGTTCGTTCGCTTCATTCGTAGCAACCATCACCGGGTCAGGTTAAGGTCATGGTACCTATTTTTGCGCTTTGTGCGACATCTACGGTCTCAGTTGGCGAGCTTCAGACTAGAGATGACGGTAGTGGACGCTGTCCGAAGTCTCCTCCCCATCAAGGCGCAGTTGCTGGAGGATAAAGATGATGATGACATTTCCTCGGACGACGATGGCCAGTCAGCCAATGCGGAGTTCACCAGCCAACTCTTTCTATACGAAGCGGTGGGCGTCGCAGTCAATCCGACTGCGGTACCAATGGACACCAAGATCGCGACTATCAAGTCGGTGATCGACCCATTGACCGAAGATTTGATGAAGCACTTGCCAGCCGCAGCCAGCGGCGACGCGCGAGCGATCATGCAAGTGCACCATATCATCATGGCCTTCGGCGCGGTGGCCTACGGCTACTCGAATTGGACGCCTGGGGCTAAGACGGGCAGCCCTCCGGACGAAGCTATCTCGGCAGAATTTGCGAAGGCCAATGAAGCCACGCTCACCGCCCTCGAGGCCCTCATCCACACGTACGACGTGCGAAATGCTGCTAGGACAGCCTTCTCGCGCTACATCGGTGTGCTTGGAGCGGGCATTCTGTCCTACCTACTGCGGTGGATCAGAGGTCTTCTGTCGTCAGCTAGCAGCAATGACGAGATGGCGATGTTTCTGCGGACGCTTAATCAGGTCGTGTTTGGCTTCAAGGACAAGATCAAGAACGATCTCGACGCACTCATGTCTGAGCTACTGCAGCGGACTTTTGCTGGGCTTTCGCAACCAACGACTGGCACGGACGACGAGGTACAAATGCGCGAGCTGAAGCAGCAGCATCTCAACTTCATCCTCGTCATTCTCAACAACGACCTGGCGAGCGTCCTGGTCAGCCCATCGAACCAGGCTTCCTTCGACCCTTTCATTGCCACACTCACGCGTTTCTCGTGCGACGCGTCTGATCCGCAGTCAGCACGTTTAGCGTTTTCGTCCTTGTGCAAGGTCACCAGCATCTGGGGTGGACCCGATATCGACATTGGATCTCCCACCGCTCCGCAGCCGACTATTCCCGGCTTCGATGGATTCATATTGAGCAGCTTCGCGCCGTTACCATGGGATTTGATCAGGGCAGGCGGGTTCAATCCGCAAGACGCTCAAATGCGCAGTGTGCTGCAAGAGGCGGCTGAGCTGCAGTGGATCATTCTGCGAAAAGTCGGCGTCGCGTACGCTGATCAGCTCTCGATCCAGCTCAGGGAGCTTGGCATGAACGAAGAATTGGTCAAGACGTATATGGGCAATATCTCGAAGAGTTCGGCCGAGTTCAAGAAGTGGTTCGTGAAATTTATTCAGGACGCGAAGCGGTGATAGAAAGCCAGATGGTCCAGAGGGGCAGACGTGCGAGGCGGGGAGAACACAGTTGCGTAATTACGGCGACGTAGCTTAGAGGTGGTGGATATATCCCACGTAGTTGATGCAACTAAGCACCGTCAGTGCGATTCTCGACATGTCACGAATTGGTTGATACACAGTCTCTCTGGCGGCGCTGAAACGCTCGGTGACAATCTACATGAAGTCGCTCGCCCTAGCTCTCCCGCCGGCGCCACCCATCAAACCACGCCTGCTGGGGTGTATGTGGCTCAGATCCTCCTCGGCATCTTTCTTCGGTGGCGGAGCAGCCGGGGCTCTCGGTTCAGCCGGCGCTGCTGTCCTCGTGGGCGGGGATCTCGACCGGGACGCGTCTGGTGAGCTCGTATTGCGTCTGCGCTTTCTTGCTGGCTCAGGGTCCTTTCGTGCAGGGGGCTGCGCGGCTTTACGCCTTGGAGGTGAGCGAGAGCGAGATGGAGAGCGGGAATCGTAGGAGCTAGAGTAACTTCTTGCTCGCTTACGGGGTGGCGGTGAACGGTCCCGGATAATGCCGTTCCCACGTCGAGGTGGCGGGGACGCGGAACGTGTCGGAGACCTTCCGCGTGTACGGCGAGGAGGTGGCGAGGGAGAGCGAGTCTCAGAGCGACCGCGACCATTGGCCGCGCGCTTTCGAGGTGTTGAGCGAGAGATGGAGGAAGAGTATCTTCGCTTGCGTGGTGGAGAGCGGGAGACCGAGCGATCGCTGTAGCTGGCACTCCGAGCACTACGTTTCGGCGGCGGCGAGCGCGAGTCATACGAGGGGCTCCGGGCTCGTCTTCTGGGCGGCGTTGGAGATCGGGAGTCGTAACTTGGGTTTCGTGCCTTCCTTCTGGGCGGTGAGCGCGAGCGGGTAATGCTCCTACCTCGATCCGACCGGCGCGGCGGTGATCTTGACATTGATCGCGATCTTGATCGGCTTTGAGAGTCTGACCGACTCGAGTAGCTGCTGTACGAGCTGTAGCTGCTTACACTGTCACTGCGCCCACGACTGCTAGGTGTTGGGCTGCGCGCCGGCAGCCCTGCAGGAGCCGGCTTGGGCATATTCTTCAGCCATTCGCGCATACCCTCGGTAAGCTGACCCATTCCGATGGCGGTGAAGAAGTTGATGCTGAACCTCGTGTTCTTCGGGTTGTCGGTAGGGAACATACCGGCGAGAGCTGGCTGCAGCTCTTCCGCTTTGAAACGGTCTGCCAAGTTCTTCATTCCAACGCCCTGTGCAAGATCCTCAATCAAGATCTTGATAAATATACGCGAAGACGATGTCGTGTCCTCCTCATTGAGCTTGATGACGTGCACCACTTCCCAGCCGATGGCGTCGCTCGCCAACAGGTGGCCAAAAAATTGCGCAATGATGCGCAGACGGTTGGTCTCGTATCGATGGATCGTTTCGTAGTACTTGATGAACATTTGCTGGAAGAGGTCCTTCCATAAGCGGTTGAGCTTACAGAAGCGCTCGCCGATCAGCCCAAAGAATTTGTTGTACGTCCGCTCCTGCGAACAGCATTCGATTATCATGCTTGGCAATTCCTCTTCTCGTCCAGATGGTAAGTTGATGCGCATGAGCTTATGACAGGCTTCCTCGAAGCCACCGGACGACATGATTGTCAGGTAGATGGACCTTCGCAGGTTCACCAAGTCGGTGTTGGATTGGTCCTTGATCTCCATCGCCTTCTCCTGCTCGTCTTCTTCCTCTTCGCTGCTTTCGTCCTCCTCATCCACATCCCCGTCGTCGCTGCCTTCGGCTTCGCCCAAAATTTCCGTCTTCAACTTTTTGTACGCCTCCTCGTTGGCTTCGAAGTCCGGGTCGAATTTGAACACATTCAGCCCATCCTCGGTGGCCAGCTGATCGTCGAGGCCCAGCCGATGCGTGATCTGATCCTCCTCTTCGACGAGATCAAGCTCCTCCCGCACCGCCTGATGGTCCTTATACTTGTCCTTCCTGATCTGGAACAAGACTTCGATCATGTACTGCACCCGCTTGTCGATGTCCGCCTCATGCAGAATCCCCCGGAACTGATCGTACACCGCAAGCGCAATTTGACTGTTCATCTCCTCGATGTGCTGTCCCACTTCTTTCATGAGACCGACGGCAATTTCCACGCTGTCGTCTGTGGGCTTGTGTAGCAATAGCAGTAGCATCTGCGCCGCTAGCATCTCGTGCGCCACCTGTTGGTTGATCAAGTGCGCAATGAACGTAGTTGCTGACAGGCACACAGCTTTGTCATTCCGCTTGAAGGCTTTCCGGAACTGCATGATCAAGCGGCTGACCAACAGCTCGCCCACCTGGGGCAGCTTCGTGTTGACGACCGCAGCCATGGCAGCCAAGATTGGAGTAAAGGGCAGACTGGCAGCCTGTGCCTTCATGATGCTCCGGCAGAAGAGACCTCGCCCACGGACGAGGTTCTCGTTGAACAAGTCCGGCACAATCTCCTTGATGTTGCTGACGTTGACTTTGTTGATCAAGCCATTGATGCTCTTCTTCAGCGACTCCCACGCCATGCGCTGGTACTCCTTGGAGGTCTTGTCCGTAATCTGGGCCTGGAGGGCCTTCAGTCGGGCCGGAGGAATATATGTCCCGCCGGACCGCATATTGAGCAACCTGTCATACTCGGCCTTTGCAGCGGCCTGTTTCTCGGCGGCAGTCAGAGGCTTGGGGGGAGCAGCCTCGTCGCGTTGCCGCATCTCCAGCTGTCGCGCACGCTCAACTGCCCTAGCTCGGTCGAAATCGCGAGGTAAATGTCCATTCCGTGGTGGCGGTGATCGCGAATATGACCGGCGTCGTGAGGACTGGCTGTCGCGGTGGCGGCGGGGTGGAGTGCGGGATCCTGGAGACTGCGAGCGTGCCGCAGGACTGCCGCTTGTCGCTGCGGGTACATCTTCGTCGCCAGGCTGT
The DNA here is from genome assembly GCA_027409005.1 of Ferrimicrobium sp. Lineage (GTDB taxonomy): Bacteria > Actinomycetota > Acidimicrobiia > Acidimicrobiales > Acidimicrobiaceae > Ferrimicrobium. The sequence continues at coordinate 9,334 of DAHZQE010000342.1, forward strand.
GGTGATGGCAGCCGTACTGCTGACTGCATGACCTCCGCCATCTGTGGCTGCAAGGAGAGCGTTGTACGTGCGGCCAGCGGAGCAAGAAGTTGCTGATGGGAAGAAGACGCTGGCGCGAGTCAGGTTGTACTGACTCACGAGACGCCACGACGAGCGCTCACAGTGGCCACTCCCTGTTCGCCTCTGACAGACGCCACGCCGAATTTTGGACAAGCATCATGCTTCATTGCGCTCGTTTCCCAAAAACACCGCGTTGTGACTGGATGCACACGCGCGCACAGTATGCATCGTCCGCGAAATCATCAACCACGGCCGCCACGCCAGCATGACTCCGGCCGCCGAGGCACGCGCCCCCCGCGCCAAACGAATGGCAATGTTCCTACTGTG
>DAHZQE010000348.1:0-7096 GCA_027409005.1 Ferrimicrobium sp.
TGCCACGACTAGTACGCCTGCACAGCCCGCTGCGGAGGTTGAAGGCGATCAGGAACCCGAGTTCAGACCAATCATAGTCCCATTCGATCCGGCCAATTATGTCGAGCAGTTGCGGGAAATAGCTGCTGAGGAGGCCTCTAAGAAAGGCTTTTTTCAGGAGAGCGCGGCAGAGTACGACGCTCATAGCGATTGCCACGAGGATGCCGAAGAGCACATGTATCAAAGCGAATTCGACGGCTACCATGACCACTATGAGAACTTTCAGCCTAGAGTTGAGTCAGCTGTCGACGAAGACTTTGAGTGTGACCTAAAGTACGACAGGAACTCAATTGCTGCTTATGCCGACCAAAGCGAGCTCCAGGGACAAAATCGCGAACGCAGGCAGACTGGACAGTTTGACCAAGCTCGGCATCACAACTCTGCCCCAAATTACGTGGACGCTCATGACGGAGTGCAAGAGTCGCATGGTGGCAATCCATTCCAAGGCCAGCCCGCCGGTGATTTAGAAGCACTTTTCGACGCTATCGACGCCAGCTCGCAGGCTGCGTTCCAAGGTTCCGGACATACCGCGGAGCAGCTATCCACCGATGCCGTTACCAGCAGTGCCAGCGACTTGTACCGCTGCAGCGACCGTGGTTTGCAGATTGCCCTGAAGAATTTCCTCAGCCGCCACAAGACGCCGGTCGCGAAGAGAGCCGCCAAAGATGAGAAATACGTAGAATACATCGCCCGGCGCCGGCAGCAATTGGAGGGAGTAAGTGATATAACTGATCTTGCGGCCGCATGATATTTCACTGACATCTCGCCGCAGAAGCTTTGCATTGCTGAGGGCATCTGGGACGAATGCAAGCGTGACCGTGAAGTCAACACCGACCCAAAGTTGACTGGCATTCTGTCGTTCAAATTCAGTCGTGCTGACCTGAAGTATCAGCGCGCCAAGCGTGACTATGAGATGTTTGTGTCTGAACTCAAAGAGATCGCACAGTTGCCACTATTGAGCCGCGACGAGATGGAAGTGGCCAGCCTGCACCGCAAGAAAAAGTACGACGATCTTAAAGCCCATGATATCGAGGAAGACTTGCTCTCCAGCAAAGATACATGGAAGCTGCAGATCGGCAGGGCGCTGGAACGCTCCCGTGGACTCGAGACACAAGTAGCGTCAACATCAAAGCTGCTGGAGGAAGTCAAGGAGGATGCCAGGGACCTCAGGCAGATTGTCCAGAACCTCAAAGACGACAAGCTGAAGTCCGAAGTTCAGCTGACTGGCGAGCTCGCGCGTCGTGCTCAGGACTTCAACGAAGTCTCCGAGCAAACATACATGCTCGAGGAGACTTGCTGTGCGCAGGCCGAGCACATCCGCGTACTGGAACAGCAGCTCGACATGCTGCGATTTGGTGGTGCTCGCACAGGCTCGGAGACAGTCGCCGATGATCTCAAAGAGGCGCATGATGAGCAATTTGGTTCTACCAAGGAGGAGGATGAAATCAGCAGTAAGTTCCTGGTTGACGCGCCTCATGCGCTTTCCGATCGGGTCTTTGAGAAGCTTGCCAATGATGACTACATAGAATCCCGCTCAAGGATGACCCTCAGCGACGGGAGGACAAGCAGCGACGGCGAGCTCGCAAGCTTCGACTGTGGTAAGCGCTATTACTCCCTGACCGACCTGAGACGTACATATGAGCGTCAGGGCAGTGAAGTTCGGAATATGACATAGGCTGATCCAATCTCAGCGCACGCCACTCAGTCCAGCAGTGCAGAGCAGCCGCCGGTGACACCAACCCCTACATCCGGCAAGAAAGCTACTGCGCTGGGATCACCAAAGCAGCAGCCGAAGCGATGCGGTAATGTGGACCCCCACGACCCAGCAAAGTGCCAGTGGCATGCGCAGGATGCCTGCAGGATCCTCTCGCCGAACTCTCAGAAGCGCACGGGGAAATTCTGCAAAGTCATCGAGCCGGAGCAGAAGTGAAGTGCGGCCTTAGCGATCTGCATCGACACGCGGCTGAAGGCGGTGGTCAGCTATGCTGAGATTGCTTTATTGAACAGGCTTATGATACCGCCGATGAGCTATCATGGCGAAGGCGGGCAGGCGCGCGTCACAATCAGGGCATGATGAAAGATCATCAGCAGCAGTATCTTCATCCTCCTCCCAACCGCCGTCTCTCAGCTCTGTGTGCATACTAGGAGGCGCTGCCGGAGTCGGTGTCGACACCTCAGTGACCTTGAAGTCCTTTAAAACATCCTCCTGCCGCTTGAACATGCTACCGATGTTCCTTCCATTCGCCGTTTTGCTCTCACCGGCCGTCTCAGCCATGTTTGTCACTGCAAGGTTGACGAGCGATAGATTCCAGCCGCTCTTCTCAGGGTGCAGCTTACGAAACATGGTGAGCAGCTGTTCGCTCACTAACCGTTCGGCCAGAGTCACCACAGGCTCGGTGAGACTGAAGACAGAGTTCGCCAGTGGCGCAGAATGCGAGATGCGTTTGAAAGACCGAACCCTTGTACCGTCAGGCTGAAGAGGTTGGCGAGGTCTAGTTGTCAGGCGAAGAGTCTTCGGATGGGCCAACCATCTTTTGCCTATGGTGGTACCGTTCTGCGCCGGTTCTGCAACTTCGGTATCATTCTCAGGCTGGATTTCGCCATCTTCATTGCCGAGCAAGTCGACGCGCATACGGGTGATCAAGCTGATTGCCAATGTTTTCAGCTCCTTCGTGACCTCGGGCAGAGTGTCAAGCCTGATGTAGCTATCCTCGATACTAATCTGACTGGGCACAGCCTTGGCTTGGCTGACCTCAGTGTCATCCACGCCATGCAGGAGAGACCACACCTTGATGCCAATACCATGCGGCGAGCCTGGACCGCCGAGCAGCTGCTCGAGCATCTCTGGGTTGACATCGGGGTGCTGCCGAACGTCCGCGGCGGTCACTCTCTCCTTGGTGCCACCGTATACCAGGCCAGTGTCGAATTCTGCCTTGCGCCGTAGAATGTATTCTCGCAGTTTCTGTGCGAGCTTGAAGCCAATTCCCGGCACCTTGCCAATCTCATGGCCATCCATGAACGTTTGCACGTTTCCGAGCCGGCCATGGAATCCCCTGAGAGGCGGCATCACGGTCGTCTGTCCTTTTGGCTTGTTGAGATTTCCGACGAGCTTCGAGAGCAGCTTGTTGGTGGCGATTCCAACCGTAGAAGTGTAGCCTTTCTGCTGTTCCAGACCATGGCGCATGTGGATGGCCAGATGGCTACCGAGCCGCATACGTAGAGTCAGATCGTCGGCAGTTGTCTCCTGGACATGCTCTGGTGGGTACGGATGGCCCGCGATTTGCGAGGCGTCAAACGCAAACCCTTCCATGGGATCATCCTTGATGACCTGAAAGAAAGAATGCTCTAGATCATTACGGTTGAGCATTTGCATATTATAATCGACCATGTCAGTGACATCCAGCCAGACCTGTGGTCAGTGAGCAAATGCAGACCAAGGGTGAAATTGGCCACAACCTCACCTCATCAAATCCCAATCTCTCCACCTTTCCACTCCATGAATATGCCTTCAGGAATTGATACAACTCTTTGCTCGCATCGCGAAAGCGACTGATATCCTCCCCTAGCTCGATGATCATGTCTGGACATACTCTCTTCGCCTCGCGGATCAGCTGCAGCTTGTGCAGCCCTCGTCTTCGGGCTTCATAATTGCAGGTCACGATGATCTGCTTCTGCTGGACAGCAAATGGCAAGCTCTTGAGCGCGGGATTCTTCGCTTCGAACACGGCTGCGTAGAAGCAGTCGTAGTCCTGGGCGTGGTCAGCCACCCGCTTGCTGGACGGCTGTGGGCAAGTTGTAGCATACGAAGTGGATGATCACCCTTTCATCCTTGCGCGCTGGAACCTTTCGGGCTTCCATTGCTTGCGCATCTTTACGTGGATGTTCGGTGTGCCGTAGTCGCAATGGCAGATGGATAGTCCAGCCAGGCGGGCGAGTTGTTTGGTGTCAATGGTGAATAAACCACCAAGCGTCTCCAGACCTGCGAGTAGGAGCTGTGCGCGCATCACGGACGCTTGGACCAATTTACTGTCTACCCACCTGGCACAACAAACTACGAGACGTGCACCTGTCGAGAAGGGACTGATGCAGAGGCCGTCCTACTATCATGTCTCGAGACATTAAACACAGACACGACACTTGAAACGGTCTTGTACCATGAAAACGCTGCTCGGTAACATTATTCTCCGCTGACCAGATCATGGAAATGAATGGCCTCAACAGGACCATGAACCTTTCAACAAGCACATACACGCACCGTGGATGGCATTCTCTCGTACGTCAGGCCGCTGTTCAGAGGATGTGAACGACTTTGATGCTGCCTCTACTGGAGGTGGTGGCGTATCCCAGCTCAATGTGTCGTTGGCTTCGCAAGCCACATAAGACATGACCAATTCATCGAGCACTCAACCAGAAGATCGAATGACCGGACATGCAGGCTGATGGCGGCGATTGCTCCCCTGAACGACATGAGCATTGGGTCAACACTCTCGTCACATGAACAAATGCTCGCTGGTATCCGCAGCGATTGACAAATATCAACGTGCCTTCCCAATCTGGACTGCTTTCATGCATCGATTTCACTGCTCGAAGCCACGTGTGGGCAAACGCTGCGATCGTGCTCTTCCCTGTAGCTCGCATGCTCCTTCCTCCCGTTGCCACAGGACTCGACACAGCTGCGATCGGCTCCAAGCAGTGCCGGATCGCTCAACACCAGCGTGTTTCCACTGACCCTGCAACAACAACTGCACCACATATGCCTGACGGAGCCTGTACATCGTACTACCAGCCAAAGATCTCTGGGGTACAGCGAGCAGCGTCAGCTGTTTCAGGCCCTGGTATCCAATGCCTTGTGACGTCTCCTCGCGTGATAGAGAGTTTCTCAGCCTGTCAGATGGCGCAGGATAAGATACCCAGTCTGTGTAATGCATGTCAGCACGGAGCAACATCCCAGGCGAGCAGTGCCTGCATATGGCCGGCATCTGGGTGACTGCAGCTACTATACATGCGCGATGCGAGCAAGCAGTTTCTGCCCAAACGACTGTCAGAGGTGCCAGATCTCCGCCAGGAGGGCATTATCATACATGGACATATCGTGGGTTCCGCTGGTGCATCGCCGCTGCAGGCACCTGCAGGGCTGGGGAGCGCAAGACCGCCCATCAAAGCTCGTCATGCCGCCATAGCGCCACGCCCGTCATCGAAAGCTCCTGATGAGCAAGCTCCTGCAGACTTTGGCTTGCGGCGACGAAGCTGTCGAACATGCTTATGGCTTGCCAAAGCTAACGAAGCGAGCAAATAGATTGGCCTTCCAACAGTGGTATTTTGTGGCCGTGAATAGCCAGCGAGAGCGCGCGGCCCCAGCTCCGAGAATTGCTTGAAGGTTCATCGGTGAGCCGCATTGTCAGAGGCCACAAAGAGGTAAGGCTTCGATAGCCGTGAGCTTCGCCTGTGGTTGACGTTAGCTGCAGGCGCCACCTAGCGCCGAAGGGACACGCGGCAGCCAGAATCGAGCATGCAGTGCCCACGAGTCTGTTTCACGGTACGCGGTGGAGACATAAGGACTCGTACTTCGGGGGCCGAAGCAGAAGGGCGTTGTGGGTGGCGTTTGAGGGGGGGGAAGAGTGGATTCACAAGTCCTCAACCCCCCTTCCCACCCCGCTGAGGCTCTATTTACCCTACTAGCCCACCGCGTGGACATTGCTTCACGGAGTAAGCCGAACTGAATGCCTGGACCTCCCAGATCTCGGTCACTCACGCCAGTTTTACCAGGGCCTGGGAAGATTCCGACCTCAATCGACCCACTTATTACCGCATCGAGCGAATTTCCAGCCTCTAGAAGTTCAACACCTCTCGAGGTTGGGTGGCATTTTAATTAAGGGATCCCCCCAACGACCGCTGGAATTCTTTCACGCATCGCGCGACCTCCAAACACCAGAAGCCCAGGGTAAACAGAGCCCGAGCCTCGTTGCCGTCGTGCGTCTTGTCGAGGTCGCAGACTCTTCGCGACCACCACCGTACAAACGAGATCCGAGTTCCTTCCTGGAAATTGGCTACGCTCACCCTTGTCGTACGAATCTGCCCACGACCCAGCAAATTTACCAGAAGATCTGCAAAAGGACTGACCATTAATCTGTCTGGCCTCGGCTCATCGCTCGTGTCGGGTGGTCCTTCCTCGTGGCAGATCATTGGACATGGCCCCAAACATTTGCCGCCTAGCATGGCTTGGATGCCGCCGAAACAGCGGCCCACAAAGCCATCTGTAAATAGATTGCCTTCAAGGTCGCGCGAAAGCTGGCAGCTATTGGCGGGGTCAGGTACTTTGTCTCGCACCCTCTTCCTTCTCCCGCAGCAACCCACGGCATCAACGATGCCAAATGCGTGCTCTATTTCCGTTAGGACCAGGCGTCAGGCCTGCCCATACCACCGGGCTAACATGCACCCTAGCATTAGGAAGATGAACAGGCGCCCACCCTAGGTACTAGTATGGCACGCCATCGCCTCTCGTGAACGCCATATAGTCTTGAGCGTTTCAAGATACCCGGCACTGCTGCTTGAACATCAGCTGCCCACAAGTCGTCAACGTCACGAGCATCCGGCGCAGCGTGATCGAAAGGCATCGCCCATTCCTCAGCCTCCGATACCTGCTGATCCGCCGCTACTGCACCCTTGCCCAGAATCAATCCCACCGTTTAACTGTTCTGAGCCTGGTTCCCGTCCTCCAGACGCAGACAGTTGGCTGCAGACGGCATCGCGCCGCAGAAGTCTGACCAACACCTTTCTGGCACAGTGCGGCACGAGGATACGACACCCAACGCCGTCATTGCGTTGCCCCTCCACAGGTCGACATAAGGTTGGGCCAACGCCTTGCCTGTCATCTGGTATCAGAGACGATTGCCATGCTGGCCTTGTCTAAATCACCCGCAGCGCCAAGCGTCCACATGCCCTCGATCCTAGCACCCTCGTCGGCCACCATGTCTCTCGCCATCCTGCCATCTGCGCCTATTGGTTATAGCCCGGCCGCTGTTCCACAACTACTCACACCCGGACCCTCTCCGTCAAA
>DAHZQE010000349.1:0-3236 GCA_027409005.1 Ferrimicrobium sp.
CGCATGCCAGCGCATGCGGTCCTCCCCCCCGAAGTTCCATAGCAAGCACAGGTGGCGATCTCTAGGTAGTCAAGGAGCTCTTTGATGTCGCTGGCCACGGAAGCTACTGATCTGCCTGGATCCCTAGAGGAGCTTGCGTAACCCGGTCGAGTTGGAAAGATGAGACGGACCCCAAGTTCGGCAGCGTTAGCAAGCTCATAGTTCATTGGAACGCCAGCTCCAGGGGTTCCATGGTGTGCAATGACCGTGTAGCGTCGGTCAGGTCCAGAGTCAAAATACTCGAACCTTCTACCGTCGCTCAATTTGAGCTGATTGAGTGCCATCGCCTCCCTTTCTTAAGTTGCTTTCAGGATCACGCTAGTGGGCATAGCCGAATGATGTTGATCACCAAAAACAGTTTTGGAATGGCGAGGCGTGCGAGACAGTCTGCCAAATCATCACCCATTATCGAGCAACGACGGAGCTTCCGCTAATACCGCACGTGCCATGGCGAGGCGAGCAGCGCAACGTTCCGGCATGGTCTGCCAGTAGTACAGGAAGGTCATCAGCGCGATTGCCAGCGCCCAGGCCCGACCTCGGATCCAGGTGACGTCATCAACTTCAAGGCGAGATCGAAACAATTCGCGGCTTGGCGGGTTGAGTAGTTCCCATGCGATGACGAGGTCTACAGTGGGATCCCCAACGGAGAGACAGTCAAAGTCGACCACCGCGGCCAGTCGACCGTTTTGGACCAACAGATTCTCGGCGAGCAGGTCGCCGTGTAGCCACCGCGCAGTCGCCGGCTCGGCACTGTCAGGTAGCGCGATCGCAGCCTCCCAGACTTTTTGGCAGCGATCGAGGTCAAGGTCAAGGCCGTGAAGTCTGCGACAGTCATCGAGGTAGCTCCGAATGTCAGCATCTATTGACACTAGCGATTCACTGCGGTAGTGGGAAAGCAACGGGTCTGTGAGCGCGTCAGCTGGAACTTCGAGCTCCCCGAGAGCCTTGATGAAGTTGGCTAGGTCTATTGCAAGATCATCAGCTGTGGAGCTGTTGTGATCAGCAGATGCTAACCCTGGTGTCTTCCCGGCTATCCAGTTCATGATCACCCAGCGCTCCGGGAATCCGAGATCAGGTTCGCCGATCGCAATGATCTTTGGGACTGCAACTGGTGATGCGGCAGCGACAAGAGACAGCCATTGAGCTTCCTTGTCAATATTTGCTGAGCCTCCCCGTTGGCGAGGTAGTCGCACCAGGAGGTCATCGCCAAGCCGGAACAGGATGTTGGTCGACCCGCCGGCGTCAAGAGGTCTTAGCGGTTGATTGCCGAGGTGGGGAAAGGAAGAGTCGATGAGCCTGCGCACGAGTGGCAAGTCAAGCTCAATCTCATCCTCGTGCAATGTTACCACAGCTCTATCCTAACGAGCGCTCAGTTTGGAGCTAGCCTCAGGTGTTGGTGGGACACTCACACCGCTACATTAAACAGTTGGCGCGCGGTGGAATGTTCTATCAGCAGAAGTCGCCATCAACCTCAGATTCACGCGCTTGCTCCGAGTTCGCTGTTGGGCGACCTAAGGCGCCGTCGTGCTCACTTAAGTTGGAGTGCCAACCCAAACTCGTCGAGGTTATCTTCCCCCATCCCCTCAAGGAAGTCGAGATCATCTTGACCGTATGCTCCGACACCACTTATCGAGGCGACGGCGACTACTCGATCGGGAAGTAGTGCACCACAGGCGAGTGCATGCGGTCCTCCTCCTGAAGTGCCATAACTAGCACAGCGAGTGATCTCGAGGTGGTCGAGCAACTCCGCGATGTCGTTAGCAACGGAAGCAACGCTTCGACCTGGATGCCTGGAGGAGCTCGCGTAACCTGGTCGAGTTGGATAGATCAGACAGATGCCAAGTTCGGCTGCGTTGGCAAGTTCGTAATCCATTGGCGCGCCGGCCCCTGGAGTTTCATGGTGAGCGATGATCGTGTCTTGATAGTTGGATCCAGTATCAAAATACTCTAACGTTCTGCCGTCGCTCAGTTGGAGGTGTTCGATCGCCACATCTGTCCTGTCGTCAACTGCTATCACCATCACGTTAGTGGAGTCAGCCTCGGTGTGGTTAGTCATCAGCGTGCCTGGAGCCTCTGATCCTCAGCGGCGTGGCCATGAGAGCCAAGCATTATGTAGGTCCTGTGAACTGGGGCTACCTTGCTAGCGCGCCACCCTCGCTCTCAGTATCAGTGTGTGCGTGGATTGCAAAATAATTGGATGAGGGCGAGAAGGCTGAGATGTCGAGATGGCTACCTACGATGAGGTGGTGGAGAACAGAACCAAGAGGTGGTGGTCCCACCCATGGATCAACTTCACTACGTAAAGTTCTCAGACGCTGTCGTCCGCCACTTTGCAGGAGCACTCGTTAGGGGGCGAAGGCGCCCCCCGAGTTCCTATTCCTGTAAGCATTCAGTGGACAGCGCAGTTCGCCCGCCTTCCCACTCGGTGGACCTTGAGAGAGACAATAAGAACCGGATCCCATCGCTTGCGGCAATTGACATTGCCCTGATTACTGCATCTCGCTCTGGTGGCATCGCCTACTCAGCATCCACGATTACGCTTGCCGAAATCAGGAAAGACGAAAAGGCGATGGTCAGAGCCTGATGAGATCTCCTTCGAAACCCAATTTGCTCTTTGTAGGCCAATCCCGATCGGTTGTGACAAGTGCACTCGCCTCTTTTTGAATAGCGGTAGCGATTACGATGGCGTCAGGCAGCTTGAGCTTCTGGCCGTGACGGGCTCGCAATCTCGCTGCCACAACGGCGGTTTCAATATCAAGTTCAGCCACCACGAGTGGAAGACGCTCGATGAACTCTCGAATCGCCATCACCGATGACTCGCCATTGCGTGCCGGGGACACAAGGGTCTCAGCAAGCGCTGATGCCGGTACTGCCATTTGATCACCGCGCTCTCGGGCGTGCGCCAACTCTCTCTTTGCCCCCGGATGATGCGCATCACTTTCATCGAAGAAACCAATGAGGATACCTGCGTCGATGACAGTCAGTCCCATTCGTTGCGAAGTTGCTCAAGGATTGCGTGATCGAATACTCCCGTCAAAGATCCGGAGAAACTCTCCAGAATGTCCTCTTCTCGTTCCAGTACAACCCGTCCCGGGCCATCAGCTCTGGCTATGACACGCTCACCGGCCTCCAAACCAGCGATTCGCATCTCAGCAATCGGAATAGTCACTTGGTGCTTCTCACTAATCTTGGCGCAC
>DAHZQE010000356.1:0-4634 GCA_027409005.1 Ferrimicrobium sp.
ATGTACAACGGCAAAACGCATCCTGTCCTTCCGAAAGTCAAGGAGATCGTTGGCCAGCTTCCCACCCTCAAAGCGACCATCGTTTTCGAGACCGCGCCCTCCCAGGATCCGACCATCCCCGGCCGGATATCGGATTGGAGAATGTGCTCTTTCTTGTGCTGGAGAAGAGTGCCGATGGCACCGTGGACGATGCATTTGGGCGCTCCAGTTGTGCCGGAGGAGTAAAGGATGTAGATTGGGTGATCGGGAGATAGTTGCTCAAAATGCAGCTTTGCTGGTGACGAGGACTTGGGACTAGTGAAGGCACTGTAGGTATGGACCTTGTCGACGCCGGGGATGGTCGGATCCTGGGAGGGCGCGGTCTCGAAAACGATGGTCGCTTTGAGGGTGGGAAGCTGGCCAACGATCTCCTTGACTTTCGGAAGGACAGGATGCGTTTTGCCGTTGTACATCACGGCGTTGTCGGTGAAGAGCAGCACAGGCTCGATTTGGACCATCCGGTCCAGCACCGCTGTCACGCCTGTGTCGGGGCTGACGGCCGTCCAGATCGCTCCAAGTGAAGTCGCTGCCAGCATCGCCACAAGCGCATTGGTGTGATTTGCCACATAACCGGCCACCCTGTCGCCAGCCTTGAGCTCCATTGCGAGCATGCCAGCCTGGCATTCTCTCACTCGCTCTCTCAACACTTTCCAGCTGACCGTCTCCCTTGTCGTCTCCGTCGCTGCGATGACTGCCGGTGCATCCTCGTCCACCTTTTGCGTGGGATACAGCAAGTTCTCTGCGAAGTTCAACCTCGCTTCCGCAAACCACGCAGGTCGCGGGAACATCGTCTTGCTATCGGACACCACAGTCTTGTAAGGCATCGATGCCCGAATACCGCAGTACTCCCAAATCTCAGCCCATGATACCTCGATGTTCTCGATGCTCCATCGGTATAGCTCGCCATAGGTCTCGAACGACTTCTGCTGTCTCTCATTCACCCGCTGCAGAAATTCCCACATTTGGGTTGACTTGGGATCGTGATGTTCCCATAGCTTCTGGCCTTGAGCGGTGCCATTGGTGTCGTCGGTGGTCGCCATTGTTGCGGGAGAGGGATAGAGCAGATCGCAAGATGTCTCTGAGCCGACATGATGGCGTTTATAGTTGACGGTCTGGAGTCTATTCGGGTGGGCAGATCCAGAAGGCCTCGCGCGGGGTTTGGTGCAGGCGGGGTTGGCATTGGGATTCGGATCCGAAGCGCGACGGGCTGTGTCATCCTGTGGGGCAGTTGTGATTGTACATTTGCGACCTTGCAACATCAATGGCCTTAACGTGAGCAACTTCGACAGCAACTTCGACATTTCATTACCGGTCGGACTGGCATTAATGGAAGTCATATGCGAGCTTGCTTTGCTATAACTCAGCGAGGACGCCGCAGATTGAACAAGGCTGTGCGAGATCCATAATGACACGGAAGACGTGGGCGGCTTTCTCAACTACACCGTTTCACTGAATGTAGCCCATCCACTCAGACCCGCCGCAACGAACGCTATCACAGCCCGCCAGTTGTTGACGCTTCGCCAGAACAAAATCAGCTCCTTCATGTCCGTCTTCTCCGCCCACTGCCTACTCGCCATCGTTCCGCCATGCCGATGCGCTGACGGAAAGAGCAGATGCGTATCCGGCATACTGAAGCCCTCATCCTTCAACAATGTCTGGACCTTCCACTTGCTCGCCCCATTGATACCAGGTTCCATGTAAAAGAAGGTGATGGGTAGAATACTGAAGATGCCGATCGCTGCGCCGAGATACAGGTTCCGCTTCAACTCGCTCTTTGCATAGTATGCCAGCAGGAGATTGGCGAGTGTGCCTGGACCGACGAGCGGAGGCACCCAGAGTGGCCCGTACTGGTATCCCTTCAGCCATTGCTTTGCGGCGATCTTCTGGCTAGGCGCATGGGTAACGATGGGTTCCACGAAGGTCACGCTGTCTGAGGCGGTGAAGGCTTGATCAGCGCGTGTCAGCTTGAGATATTGCTGCTGTACACGGACATTGTGCTGTGGTACCGGCGTAGACACTTGGCCAGACGATGCCGATGAACTTGGCCAGTGGTATAAGCGAGGAGATATCCATACTGTTGTGGCTGGCGCCTTGCCTCACAGGCGTACTCCTCAGAGGCCAGCACCTCTCGAGTGGGCCAGTCTTGCCAATAAGAGGGAATGACTTCTGGATCGCCAAAGGCACAGAATGGGGGCCAGCGATCTAAGTTTAGCTTTCAGCCTGCCTTATCTAGAATCTTATCAGCCTCACTGGGCTCGTGCTTCCATAAGCACGTGATAGCCGGGAAAGAGTCTGAGTATGGCCATTGTACTCTTGAAGTAGTGAAGCCGAATTGAATGAGTTGGCGTAGCTGCAGTTGCTGTGGGGAAGTGGCGGCTTAATGATTCCAAGCTCGTGCCACACCATTTACCTCCATCTCTTCCGACTTCATCCGATAGATATGCCAGCCGGCCTTCTCCAATATCCTCGGTACACACTCCACCATGACCCGATCGACATCTTTCCATTCCTGGGTCAAGTCTCGCCAAGGTACGAGGAATGGAGTCGTTCTCTGCTTCGAGTTGCGCGGACCCATGCGCCACTGCCTCTGCAGTCTTTCCGCGTTGAATCGCTCATGCTCCATCTCTGAGAGCATGTCCAGCTCTTGTTCGCTGAATCGCGGAATCTTGATTAGAGGTTCTGTCCGCTCTTCATTCAGCATGAAGCAGCCAACCGCGCGCAGCTTGCGCGGAATATCATCTGCTTGTGCGCGAGTGGACTCTTTGAGTTCCGGTGCTAATTCGTCCCAGTCTCGCATCGATCGATCGGAATCGAGAGCTTTCCGTTCTTCGTCAGTCTTGCACATATCGACTCGTCGCCGCTTGTAGACCTCGAACATGCCCTCCGCTAAGCGCTCGCGAAGCGCAGGCTGCAACTTCGGCGCTCGGAGGTAGCCCATGAAGACCTTGCCTTCAACGTGGAGCTGTATCTGCTCCTCGGGTGGCAGAGCCGAGACATCGAACTTCTTGCGGCCTGACAGTCGGCTGGTGCTGATGATTTTCTCGAGTGACCTTAAGCCATGCTTGTACCGCGGCACCAGTAGAAGAGCGTGCAAGACGCTTTCTTCGATGTTCATCTTGCCGTCAATCTCGAGATTAGGATGCTTCTCCTTGAGGATGTGTCGAAGCATGATCGCTCGTCGAACTGAGTACGTTCGGTCGTTTGGACCGTTCTGGTTCGGCCCTGTGACCCGTACCAGCCCGTGTAGGTAGTCCATCAGTAGAGACAAATCTAGTGTCGGCTTCCGGGTTGCAAGATCAGCATGGCGTGGAGAAGTGGGCGTCGGTGGCGGAAAGGGCTCGTCCGCATCAGCGTTGCCGTCGCTGTTGATGACAAAGAACATTAAGGGCACACCAAGGTTATGAACGTTGCCCCGATCGGTGAATATGCCGTCGCGCATAACCACTAAGAAATCATCCAAGAGGGCGTGTCCGGGTTCCAGAATGGTCTCAAAGTTCTCGAAAGTTACAATCGTGAGATTACCGCCTGTCGCATGGTCGCGTATGCGATGACAAGCAGCTATGAAGTCCTGGGGCTTGAGCAAGCGCGCGTTATACTTCAGCTTGTGAACAGTCCGCCCGGCACTGATGTGGGTAGCAAGACTCGAAGCCGTGAACTTCTTGCCAGCGCCTGCGGGTCCGGTTATGCCAATAGATGTCGATCCTTGATTCACAGCGTTGAGGCGCTCGTCCACGGCTTGCAGAACTGACCGCAAGGTTTCTTGCTCAGTGCGCTCGAACGCCAAAAGAGAATCGAAGTGCTGTACAGGACATGGCGCCAGCGCCTTTGCAGGTCCGTGTGTGGCGACCTGGCGAGCCAGCTCAGCCGGATCGCCAGTGACAGAGTCGAAAATCGACCACTTGTCGCCAGAGCTAATTCTCGCGGACGGGATGCTGACGGAAATATGAGTCTTATCCAGGGCGAGGTTCTCCATGAGATCGGCGGCTGGGTAATCAGGCGCATCGTCCCGTGAGCTGTGAACGAAGCCACGCTTATTCAGACCGTTGGCAGCGGCGATACCATCCCGAATGCCCCTGTCGCAATTCGGTGGTTTGGAGTCAGCGAACCCAAGTGCCAGCCCTGCAGTGAACGCTGCGGATAGCCCTGTCTGTTTGTGATATCAGTCCAGGTGTCGCCGCATACCTGTGGACTGACTCACCATTGAAGCCGCGCACTTCATAGCCCTGCGAGACTCGACTCTCCTCGGATCGAAATAGAGTTTGGGGTCACCAGCGTCTCGGCCACGATGATAGATTACTCCTTCACTACCAAACCTAACGATCAAATTTGGGCAGGTCACAAGCGTGTCAAGCCTGCCGTTTGATCCAAGATTACGCACGAAGTCCTCCGCCGTGGTCTCCCACGACAATGACTGGCTGAGAGCTATACCTTCAGCACGCAGATCGTCTGCGTCGATGATCACTGCGAGGAACTCTGGATCCGGCACCCCGTCACGGGTCATCGGCCCGTTCCTAATCAAATCCCACAGAGGTCCTGACGCCAAGGGCCTGGTCATATGATGGATGATGTATCGAGGACGCACCCGTTGCAGAAAG
>DAHZQE010000379.1:0-11512 GCA_027409005.1 Ferrimicrobium sp.
GTGCCAAGGAGGGCATTTTCCTTGCCTTCCAATATCCCGAGGAGATTCCTGGTGTCTCGGTGATCCAATTCCTTCGACAGGCGCTTCAGGCGCGGCGTGGCAGTGATGTCTCGGCGATCGAGGTTCGTTTCGACCTCCTCGAATGGCTTGAGCGCCTTGGTCTGGATCCGTCTTTCGCGTCGCGTTATCTAAATGAAGGTTTCTCAGGTGGCGAGAAGAAGCGAAATGAGATCATTCAAATGGCGATGATGCAGCCAGAGCTCGCCATCCTTGACGAGACCGACTCTGGCCTTGATATCGATGCGTTGCGGACTGTGGCTCGTGGGATCGAGACTGTAAGAGAGGCAAACCCAGATATGGGAGTCGTTCTGATCACGCACTATCAGCGGATACTGGCGTGGCTTGCACCAACAGCTGTTCACGTAGCTGTCGATGGCCATATCGTGGGTTCAGGTGGCATGGAGTTGGTAGAGGATCTAGAGCGAGAGGGATATCAGAAGTGGCGAGTGTTGAAGTAACGGATCCAATGAGTAGGCTACGGAGCGATTTCCCAATTTTTGCGGACATTCGCGCATCGAGACCGTTCTATTATCTCGACTCAGCAGCCTCTTCGCAGCACCCTGTTGTAGTGCTTGACGCTATGGATCGTTACTACCGACATTCGCATGCTAACGTGCATCGGGGCGTCTATGGGTTAGCGGAAGAGGCGACTGGCATATACGAGACCGCTCGGAGACACCTGGGTCGGTTCATCGGTGCTAGTGACCCCGCCCATGAGATTGTCTTCACCAAGAATGCGACCGAGGCGCTTAACTTGGTGGCTCAGGGGCTCGGGCGCGTGCTTTTGACTCCCGGGAGTCATGTGTTGCTTACGGAGATGGAGCATCATGCCAATCTGGTCCCATGGATGATCCTCCAAGAACAAATCGGCTTCACGATTGAATATCTCCCATTTGATGCCGAGGGTCTGTTGGTGCTCGATGGATTGGATGCCATGCTAGAGAGGGCAAGTATTCTCGGCGTTACCCTTATGTCCAATGTGCTCGGAACCTTGAATCCGGTAGCGATGCTGAGCGAGAAGGCTCATCAACATGACGTCTTGGTTGTAGCTGATGGAGCTCAGTTTGTTCCTCATTTCGTCACCGACGTCAGCGAATTAGGCGTGGATTGTCTAGCCATTACAGGGCATAAGATGTTGGCCCCGACCGGTATCGGTGCGCTCTGGGCGAGGGCGGAGATCCTCGATCGGATGCAGCCCTTCCTGGGTGGTGGTGAGATGATTAGCGATGTGCGACTGGATGGCTTTACGGCGAATGAGATCCCGCATAAGTTTGAGGCAGGTACTCCACCGATCGCTGAGGCCGCCGGATGGGATGCCGCTCTCGGTTATCTAGAGGAGGTAGGCATGGGTGCGATCTGTGCTCACGACCGGAGCCTCACCGGTTATGCGATGAACCAGTTGCAGCAGAGACTCGACGATCGTATCACTATTTTCGGTCCACGTGATGTAACGAAGCGAGGAGGGGTTATATCCTTTGAACTTGCCGATGTACACCCCCATGATGTCGCGCAAGTCCTAGATCAACATGGAGTGTGTGTCCGGGCTGGGCATCATTGCGCTAAACCACTTATGCGTCAGTTGGGTGTGGGTGCGACTGCGCGGGCCTCCTTCTATCTCTATAACGACGAGCAAGATGTTGACGCATTGGTTGATGCCCTGCTCGACGCCTATCGATTGTTTCACGATTAGGAGTGACTATGAACGATCTTGACGATCTGTATCGGGAGATTATCCTCGACCATTACAAGAATCCTCGAAACCAGGGAGTGCTTGAGGGACCTACGGTGCACGCACAAGAGGGTTTTAATCCACTTTGTGGTGATGAGGTTACCATCTACGCCCAAGTTGAAGATGGTGTTGTAGTCGATATCAAGATCACTGGCCAAGGCTGTTCAATATCGAGATCGTCAGCCTCTCTGATGTCTCAAGCCATCAAGGGGCAGTCGATAGAAGAGGTAAAGGCCACGGTGAGCCGTTTTAAGCGTATGATCGCGGTGGAGGAGTCAGAGGGTGAGCCGGAGCAGATCGATCTCAGGGTGGTCGGGGAGCTGGCCGCCCTTCAGGGAGTGGTGAAGTTCCCGGTGCGGATCAAGTGCGCAACGCTACCCTGGAACACGCTCATGTTAGCGCTTGAGGATGCCCAGACATACTGATCTGGTCGCCATTGACGCAACATGTCGTCGTGAACATGTGAGTAACTGAGGCTTCTCGAATTTCCTCTATTAGCCGCCAAGCTGCGTTCGCTAGAGCGGATGCTTACGTGCGACGGCCACTACAAAATCCCTAGCGGTTCCTTCGAAGTAGCGTTGAGGCGGCCTTGCCATGTTGTAGACCAGACGGTACCCATTGGCGGGGCTAGCAGGAGTGCCGAGCGTGTGGTTGAAGTAAAAGAAGTTAGTCCAAGCGGAGTTGATGTCGAGCTCCATGGCGTTAACGGCACCGGCTCGCTGGAGTAGACGGGCTAGCGAAGCGACCGAGAGACCAGGTCCGCTCACGTATACGATGGCACCATTAGATGTCACTCCAACGCCTGAGCGCCACACGAGCACTTGATTTCCGACGGTAGCTCCCCAAACCTGGTAGTTCGATGAGTAGACGGCGGGGTTGATTCGACCTGACTGCACTATCGGAATCAGATTTTGCCTGACGACCTTGATCGATGGAGGGACGTGTTGACCTTGGGTCCACCGCTCCACCGTCGCCACGCCTTGTGAGTTGACGACGAATGAGGCAGCCCCGTTCTTGAGTGGTACGGCCATCTTTCCATAGGCGTAGTAGCCTCCCTTGGCATCACTCATGCGAAAGCCGGAGTTGAATGCTGCGACGAGATTGTTGGCTTGGCTCCCCTGAATCGGGGCCACGTAGGGCCAAGTTCCACCGCCCGGCGGCTCTTGGGCGCCAGCGTACTGAAGGAAACTCACGAGATGGGGGTCGAGCCAGGCGATGCCGGCAACCAGCGAGGTGTGAATCTTGTCAGGACGCATCAAGGTCACGTAGAGGGCGGGCGATCCGTTCACTAGTGGACCCTCGGGCGTCCACTGTCCCTCATGGGGGAGCGGTGGACTTGCAATCGGTGTGATTGCCTTTGGTTCAGGAAGAATTTTGGAGGTGTTTGCGGAATGACTTTGGCGTACACTGGCGGTTGGTTTAAGTGCACCTTTGGGGGGTGCCCCGCCTACGGCAGGTTGGTTGACGCTATACCAAACGTTCTCAGCGGTCTGAACAATACTCGCTCCACCGTTACCGCGAACCCACTCGACGAACTTTATTGGCAGGCTGGCCGAGCCCGATGCGCTGAGGGCCCCTATCACTCCGAGAGTCCCGTAACCTCCGACCACAAGGACGCCGGCGGCGATGACAGCTCGAACACGACGATACGCGAGCGAGCGGTGCTTCTTTGGTTTCTGCGATGAATCTAACGTGAGTCTTGTCAAACCTTTTCCTTCATTGGTATTGGGCCGTTTGCCGCATCCGATGGTACACGGTCTCGGGTCAAGACCGGCAGCTGTACGCGAAAACAGGCTCCCCCTAGTTCGGACGTCCCAATCGTTACGGTCCCTTCAAGGAGTTCGACCAGGCTGCGTACGATGGGAAGCCCTAGGCCGGAGCCACCTTGTAGTCGACTTCGTGCCGGATCTAGCCGGGTGAAACGTTCGAAGACTGCGTCGCGTCGTTCGACGGGAATCCCTGGTCCGTCATCGGCAACCGTGAAGGTTGCCAGATGTCCATCGGTGGAGGCAGACACTGCTGTTGTCGTTTTGGCGTATCGAACTGCATTCTCGATGAGGTTGCGGATGATGCTTCTGATCTGCTCTGGATCTCCCAAAAGTCGTACTGCGCTCACTCGGGACATGTCGATGTTGATGCCTGGATGTGTACGTCTAATCCGGTGAATCTCTTCGCGGCAGAGTTCGTCAAGATCGACGGTAACCTGGACCGCCTGTACGCGAGCCTCGGCCTTGGCGAGCGTGAGGAGGTCTTCGATTAGGCGCTGCATCCGTTCACTCTCCCTTAGCGCAATATTGGCCGTCTGATGCCAGTCCGTCGACTCGCTGTGGAGGAGTCCTACCTCAAGTGAGGCACGAAGGGCAGACAGCGGACTTTTTAATTCATGTGAAGCGTCTGCGATGAACTGCTTCTGCTGCTCAGCCGAGGCGTCGAGCCGCGCTAACATCGAGTTCATCGTCACCGCCAGGCGTGCGATCTCGTCTTCGCCATCTGGTTGAAAAACTCGATTTGATAGATTCAGGGCGGTGATCTCCTCTACGTCTCGGCGAATTTGGTCGACTGGGGCCAGAGCTCTGCGGCTGAGAATCCAGGTCGAGATAGCCACTACCGCCAAGATGATAGGGTAGATGATAAGGAACTCACGATTTAGAGCTGACACCGATGCATCCACAGAGGAGAGCGATGCAATGGTATAGACATCGAAGGTTGTAGGTTTACCAGTGGAACCAGTAATCAAATGACTTGGATTGCTGGACTTAGAACGGGATAGTACTCCGACCAGGAAGGTGGGGACTTGGACCCGGTCAGCGACAAAAACAGTGTGAAGATCGACGTTGCCGTTGATCGCTAGACGATTTGCACGGACGGAGTCCTCGGTTTGAACAATACCTTGTGATGGAACGTATTTGGGTGAGCGCAGAGCCTTGGCTCCCTTAAGGTTGGGCGAGTATGCGACAACGGTACCGTTGCTCGTTACCACCTGGGCGGCGAGGTCACCCCTTGGTATAGGGAGGGGATTCGGAAGATGTCCATCGCGCACCAATAGCACGATGTCATCGGCTTCGTTCTTTGCAGTGTTCACGACGTTACGAGTCAAGGCAGCTCTGAGCGTAATGACGACTCCGATAAAGGCAGCCATAAGCACCATTCCGACGACCACTGTGGCGGCTATCGTGGTACGCTTTCGAACAGATGCGAGTTGTCGCCCGATCCACCGTAGCGGAGGAAAACGTGTCCTGGCGACATGATCCAACTTCTCCATGGAGGAGAGCCTCACTGTGGTATTGCTCCTGCATAAGGGTTAGACAGTCGCTGGAACCTCGGCGCAGGAAACGGCTGTCGCGCCTCCGTCCTCCTCAAGGAGGTAACCAACCCCTCGCACGGTACGTATCGACTTGGTCCCGAAGGGAGCGTCGATCTTCTTGCGTAGGTAGCCAATGTACACCTCGACAATGTTTGAGTCTCCCTCAAAATCGTAGTCCCAAACGTGCTCAATGATCTCTCGTTTATTCAGCACTTTCCCTTTAGAGCGCATGAGCAGCTCGAGGAAGGAGAACTCTCGGGTGGTTAGATCCACTGCGGTGTCACCGCGCATGACTGAGTGGCTCGATGGATCCAACTTCAGGTCTCCAGCTATTAGGACGGGTGGGCGGCTATCGACGTTGCGGCGAAGTAGTGCTCGAATATGGGCGACGAGTACCGTGAATGAGAACGGCTTTTTGAGGAAGTCGTCCGCGCCCGTATCAAGAGCTTCAGCTTCGTCGAGCTCTCCATCTTTCGCGGTCAACATCAAGATTGGGGTCCATATCTCTTCACTTCGTAGGGTTGCTGTGAATTTGAAACCGTTCATTCCGGGCAGCATTATATCGAGGACAATGCAGTCATAGGGTGCACTTCTGGCCAGCTTGATGCCGTCCAAACCATTGAGACATGTGTCCACGGCGAAGCCTTCTGCGACTAGACCACGCTTCAGGGTGTCTACCAGGGTCTCTTCATCATCTACTACCAAGATCCGCATGCGACTCTCCTTTCGCGATAGCCATGCTAACTGTTCATCTAAAGGACAAGCTAGGAGATTCCAGAAGAATTGCTGAGAGGCTATTCGTCATGAAATCGTGGTGGGAGTGGGCCAGAGCTCTCGTTCCAACCATCCGAGAATGAGCGCGTAGGGGCGCGGGTCGTTTTGCAGGCGGGATGACGTAGCATACACACGATGGACTTCGGGATGATAGCGCTGAATGAGACCGTCAATGTCCAAGTTGTCCTCTCTCGAACGGTCGCCGGGTGTGACCAACATCCAACGAGCAAGCTCCGACGGAGCGGGAAGAGGGTACTCAGGTGCGGGGAAGGGGGATGAAGGATCGATGCGTGCGCCAGTACTGACGATCTCGTCAGCATTGAGTTGGTCTACTAAGGGATCGACTGTTACTAGACCAACGACAGGATCAACATTCCCACAGGCGAGCATAGCGTATCCAACGAGGCCAAACCCGATCAGAACCAATGGCCGGGGCGCAAGGAAGGCGATGACGGTCTTAAGGTCCGACATTAAAGTTGTTGGCCCGAGCGTTCCATCCGACTCCCCAATTCCATGAGGGTTTACACCAACCACCTCTGTATGACAGTAGAAGCTCAGGCGTTCGGCGGCCTCCTGCAACACTCGGTTGCCACTACCGCCTAGCCCAGTATCCGCGATTCCGGGGCAATACAGGATCGTTGGTCTTCCAGGGGTGGCGCTTTCCTTCACGGTCGCGATAAAAAGTTGTAAGCCTGCTGGTTCGCACCATAACTGATCTACTGGCATGGCACCTCCCTCTCTAGACTGTAGCAGTGCAAGCTTTATCATTGGGATTGTTGAACCTCCCAAGACAAGAGACTCGGTGAGCAATACTTCACCCATGGCCGCTAAGCGTGATGTGTTGGTGGTTGCAAACCTGGGGTTAGGCGAGAAGTTTCTCGACCACGGAGTCTTGTACCAGCATGGCTTGAGTGAGACTTTTGCTGATGTCGCGCTGGTGAGCTCTGAGGAACTTATGAGCAGGGTTGATCGGGTTGATCGTAGCCGTCAACTGATCCTGTTTCTCGACAAGGACGTAGCCCTCGCTGAATTACTAGAACTCCAGGGAGCAGTTGTAGTCAACAGCTCTAGGGCGATAGAGATCTGTGACGACAAGCGTCGCACCTATGCCCACCTCGCTGCTGCCGGACTGCGTATCCCAAAGACGATGATGCTGCCTCCGGTCTATCCAAAACAGCAGATAGCATTCGGGCTGGTGATGTCGATGATCGACGAGATTGGGCTACCTATGGTCATCAAGGAGGCGAAGGGATCATTCGGGGCGCAGGTCTATCTCGCTAATACCGCCGAAGACGTTTTTGCTCTCGTAGATGCTTTGGCGGATCGGCATCTACTTGCGCAAGAGTTTGTGGCTAGTTCGCGAGGACGTGACCTGCGTCTACAAGTGGTAGATGGAGTCTGCATTGCTGCGATAGCCCGCCAACATCCGGATGATTTTCGCGCCAACCTGTCCGCCGGTGGCGTAGGGTACCCGTATCAACCGTCCGAGACCGAACGCAGACTCGCTGAGGCAAGTGCTAATGCGGTTGGAGGTTTTAATGTGGGGGTTGACCTGCTATTTGACGAAGGGAACGAGGGTTCGATTGTGTGTGAAGTCAACTCTAACGCCCATATTTGGAGACTATCGGCGATCTCTGGTATTGACGTTACTCGATATGTCGGTCAAGCACTTGGCAGATGGCTCCAACAGTAGCGATCTATTACGATCGCGACCAGCTTCGTTTAAATTCGTTCTTTCTCCATGATCTGGTTTCGGCGGGCCGTTCGTTTGGAGCCCGAGTCATTCCGGTGGTGGGTCCCGAGGAGCTTAGAGGCATTCGATTCGATGATCTTGACGCGATGCTTGTTCGTTCGCGTTCGCTACGCCAACGGATCTGGCTAGCGAGGCGCATTTCCCATGTTGTGAATAGCCCACTAATAGCGCTGTTGGGCAATGACAAGCTCGCTCAGTACCTCTGGTGCAAGAAGCATGGATTCGCAACACCGGAGCTGTATCCGTTGAGTACTACACCATCATCTCTCTGGGTAGCCAAGCCAAGGTTTGGCCACGGAGGTCAGGGAGTTCGAAGGATTCAGGGGCGGCGATGGCACCAGGGGGGCGCCATGATGGTCGTCCAGCAGTTTGTCGTGGGTGCGAACTGCGACCATCGTCACTATGTTGTGGGCACTACGGTAGTGGCGACGGTAGAGCGAAAGGCGGTGGATGATTTTCGTTCGAATCTCTCGCTCGGCGCAACTGTCAATCATGTCGTACCAGACGAAAGGGAACGTGATCTTGTTCGAACGGTGGTCGAACGATTGGGCGCAGGCTATTACGGTGTTGATACCGTGTCTGGACCGCACGGCCCGATAGTGATGGAGATTGAGGACCTAGTGGGGGCAAGATCTCTATATCAGCTTGGGTTCAGCAATCATGCAAGCCGTGTAATGAAGTGGTTATGTGAATCCTACGTGGCTTGAGTAGAATTATTTGCCGACGACGGTGCGCTATTCCTGACTTTGGTAGTCTGCGAGAAACTCGTCGAAGGCTTGAAGAGCGCGGGGACCGTATACGGTACCGGGTCCCCCGCTGAGCAGGATAGTTACCCCAAGCGCCTCGGCAATTGCTTGCCGAGTGACCCCTGCACGAGCTGCGCCGCGCGCGTGGGAGGTGATGCAGCCGTCGCATTTTAGAGCGACAGCGACTGCAAGCGCAATGAGTTCTTTAGTACTTGTGGTAAGCTCACCATCTGCCATGGCAGCATGGTGCATACTCCCGTAGGACTTTAGCACCTCCGGAATCATTGTCCTGAGATCCCTCGCCGGCTGGCGGAGATCTTCTTGCACTTGGTGCCAGGGTTGGTGTTGATCATCATGCATGAGTCTAGGTTACACGGCGTGATTGCTTCGGGAGAGACTTCGCTTAATCGGGCGAAAACGCAACCATTGCAATCCGTATCCCAAGTTGATTACTACCAAGACCACAGCGATGATGATAAGCAGGGGAACGACCCAACCCATAAAGAAACTTAACACAGCCAGCGCAGCTACCGGGATCAACCCGAAGGAGTCTATGCGACGGATGCGACGGTCCCACCGTGGCCCCACGAACGGGGCACGCGTCCGTTCGAACGTCGCCTCATAGATCTGTGAAACCTTGCGAGCTTTAGTGAGCAGCATGAGGCGAACCTCATACTCATCGAAATCCAGATCACCAGATCGGAAGCGTTGGAGCAACAATGTGCGAGCACGCTCGCGATCCTCCGCTGTAGCCAAAAGCTCACTGTTCTTGTCTGCGGCGCTCTCTCGATCCATATTATTCATTCCACCACTCAGGCAACCTTCTACCTGTTCTCATCCTACTCGTTTGGAGGTCACAACGTGATACTCCATTGGGGCTCTATGCTTAACTTACGATTCCCAGGAGGTGGGCGAGTTTTCGCCGCTGAGCCGGACCATTGCCGAAGAGAATCTGGTCAGCTTTTGCACGTTTAAAGTACAGATGTGCATCATGTTCCCAGGTGAAACCGATCCCACCGTGAACCTGGATGGAGGCTGCTGCCACGCGAAAGTAGGCATCACCACAGGTTGATTTTGCGGTAGCGGCGGCAATCAACTGATCATCGCTAGCATCGGCGATGGTGAATGCGGCGTAGAGAGCTGTCGACTTTGCAGATTCAACGTCGACGAGCATATCCGCGAGGCGATGTTTGATTGCCTGAAAGCTACCGATTGGGCGGCCAAATTGGTGGCGATCCTTTGCATACTCCACCGACATCTCGAGGACACGCTCAGCTCCTCCGATCATGTCCTGTGCAATCCCGGCGCTAGCGATGGCATCAAACCGTTCAGTTAACTGTTGGAGCTGGGTGTGATCAAGAATGACTGTGGCTGGGGAGGAGTCGAATCGAACATGAGCCATGGGCCTAGTTAGGTCAAGTGTTACCTCTGCGGTGACGGTAACACCCGGTGCATCGGCTCGAACTAGAGCGAGGACAGTGCCACGATCGCCATCCAGCGCCACGAGTAGGTGAGTAGCTTGAGCTCCATCGAGGGCGAAGCGACTTTCAGCCGTGACTCCTACTCCTGCGCCTGACCATGTCCCGCACGGCCGTAACGGGTCGTCTATAGATCCGCATACGAGACCAAGAATGATATCGCCGGTGTTAATCCCTGCAAAGATCTCTGCGATGATCGGATCTTTAGCGTCCGCATGAGAGAGCAGGCTTACGCCGAGGATTGAGGTAACCAGGAAAGGCAGGGGAGCAACTGAGCGACCTATCTCTTGAAGAACACACGCAGCTTCAATGAACCCAAGCTCGAGTCCTCCAGCTACCTCTGGGATCAATAGGCCGGCGATTCCAAGTCCGTTTGCCATCTCGCGCCAGAGGTCCACCGGAATAGGGGTGGCGGACTCCATCGATGTTCGCACACTACTTGTCGGCAGATGTTGGGCAAGAAATCGCCGAGTTGTGCTCTTTAGCTCCTCTTGCTCTGCGGTTAGCGCGAAGTTCAACGTCGTCCTCACTTTCTCAGATCCTAGCTTCAGCGCCAAGTCAGTGTTCGCACTGCTAGTACTGACTAGCCTACTGTTAGTTCGAGTGTAGGAGGGGGCAGGAGACGGTGCAAACTAGCTTTACAGTCGGGGATCTTTCCGTGGAGCAGTTCGTTGTTGGTTCGTTAGAAAATAATCTCTACGTACTGACGACTCCGAGTTCCGATGAGGCATTGCTAATCGACGCGACCAGCGATGAACAGAGTTTGCTCGATGAATTTACTCGACGCAATGTGACCAGGGTAGTTATTACTCACGGGCATCACGATCACATCGGGGGTGTCGGAGCCCTGCGGAGCCGAGGCGTGAAGGTTTTGGTGAGTGAACCGGATGCCCCACTACTTGATGGGTACGATGCAACCCTGGTAGATAATGAGTTGATTCGACTCGGGTCTCTTGCTCTGCGCATAGTAGCCACACCAGGGCATACCCCAGGCTCACTCTGTATCTCCCCTGAGGGGATCAAGGTGTTGTTTACGGGAGACACCTTGTTTCCTGGTGGACCCGGAGCAACTCAGTTTCCTGGCGGTGATTTCCCTACCATTATCTCGTCACTACGTCGGATCTTTGCGACCTGCGATGATGATACATTGGTGTTGCCTGGTCATGGTGCATCCACCACGATCGGCGCTGAAGTGGGAAGTCTCGATGACTGGGTTGAACGAGGCTGGTGATTCCATCCTTGGCCGCTTGGTTTTGTGGATATAGAAAGATGTGACATCCTCCCCACCCTTACGGACGGGGCTTCCTAGGCTACTCACGCAGCTTCGGCTGGTTGACGCTTCACTGGGTCGCTGTGTTTAACCTGATTAGGGCGCAGCGTGCGATGTCCCTCCACGTCCTTTAAACGCAAGCCCTGCGGCAATGATGTTCTTGGCTGCATTCACATCTGCGTTATCTGTGTAGCCACACGCTAGGCAACAAAAGATTACTTGAATAACCCCGGGTTTGTCGGCTGCTTGCCACCTTTCCCTATGTCCTCTAGGGTCAGGCTGCCCTCAGCCTCTACTCACTCGCTGCGACGAGTGGACGGCCGTGTCCTTTCACCACGGCACGGTTCAAGGCGCCTCGTGGCGCTCGAGATCACCGACCCAGAGCTTGTCAATCGCAT
>DAHZQE010000395.1:0-12819 GCA_027409005.1 Ferrimicrobium sp.
GGCCAATTTCGGAGGTTACGTTAGCCGAACGCTAAAGCTGGCGGAGGAGGGCTCGAACCTCCAACCTCCTGATCCAAAGGTGGATTTAGCTCGTTCTACATGGCCTCTACCAGTATCACTTTGTTGCATATAGGCTGCTCTAACCACTATTCGAGAAGGGGGGACTGCAACAGCGTGAACTAATTTGGCACTAACTGAAATGGTGTTGTTGGGTTTTTGTTGGGTTTTTGTCAATCTAAGAATCAATCTTTGTCTTCGATTGATGCCTGAATTTCATCTCTTAGATCATCAAAAGCAGTGGCTACTATTTTTTGGATCTGTCCCCAAGTACGCGACCAATCTGAAACTGGATATCCTAACCCAAGCCTACCAAACGCGGTTACTGAGTCATGGCTTGCACCGTAGTGTTGCCCACTATTCCGCAGTTTTTGAACATCCTGAAGAATCTGTACGGCTTTGTCGATTCTAGCGTGTGTCTCTGCAGGCAATTTTGATTTCAGAAACGACGACAACTGCGTAAGGGGATTCCTGCCTTTGTCAGTTTGACCTATTACTTTCAGACACTTTAGAAGTTCTGAAAGAGCACTAAGTCGGCTATTAACTTCCTCTTGGCTGGAAGCATCCAATGCGAGTCGAGCGGATCTTTCAACTCCAGGTGCTACGACTAGATGAGCTCCGAATTTTAGTTTCCACACTACGTCAAAATAGTCGATAGCTGCTGGAAGTGTAAAAGGAGAATACGAAGGAACTTGCTCCACCGGAGTACGAGGAATCAGAAACTCGCGTAAACGATTAAAATAGTCATCCGCAGAATTTACTCCCGCAAAACGCCGTAGTTCTGGAGGTAAAGTCGTTGTCCAGTTCTCAGTCGAGGTATAAAGCAGCTCGCAGTGCCACGTAGCTGGTTCATGGTGCATTAGCTCCAACAAATGCTTGTTCACAATCAGATATGGCGGAATGTAGCCAGCAATGCCGTTCCTGTTTACAACTGGTTGTGACTCGTCGAAAGGATCTAACTGGATTGTTGAGCGAATAGTTCCTAAGCTGCTTACAAGGGAGAGAAAGTCTTTGACAAGATTATCCGCAAGACTGAGAGTATTTAAACCAGCGATTGTAAGGCCAATTCTGTAATCATGCCTTGGTTTACCCATCCAAGAGTTATTTGTATAGCCATAGGTATGGCTCTGGTCACGGGGCAAGCTTGCCAATATCTCAGCTGCATCGAGACCTTCCCGTTCAAGAGTCTCTTCTATCCATTGCCAAACTGGCCATCTGGGCTCATTTGTCAGGTAGATTTTTCCTAAAGTCTCGACGAATCTGGTCTGAGACTGATCAAGACCCGGTAAGAGTGGAGCTGCTGCGGAAAGATCTGACACGAAGGTCCTCCAACTGAAATCCTAACTTGAGTGTACCAACGATAAAGAGTATTTTCCCCTGGAGTCCAGTTTGGCGAGCAGTCGGACTCCTCGATTTCGACTTTGAGGCGCCAGGTCGGCCGATCCGTGACCTGGCCGCATTCGCACGGATGTGCGTACCGATCGACGATGATTCAAATGCCATTCGACTCGGATTCGAAGTGAACGATCGCCCAGCTCGGCTGGTGGCAGACGCCTACGGACTCGATACAAGCGAGAGGCAAAAGTTGCTCCAGCATCTCGAATAATCGATGCACGGCGGCGGCGCGTTTGTACAGCGACGAGTCGATGCCGGTGACCCGAACTTCATCCTCATGCTAAAAGAGATGGGCGGCATGGAGCGGTAGGAGCGAAGGCTGCGCTGGTGGGTAGAGTCCAGACGTCTCTTCGTCAATGCCCTTTCATGAACCGCTCCTAGGTAGTGCCCAAACTGGGCCCTGGACCGACTGCTCGATGACCGGCTTACATGGGTATACCTCAACATGACACCCACCAGAACGCAGAACACGTCAGTTTGGGCTTGTATTGTCCATTGATTGACACTTGTATCTCGACATCTTAGGCTTCTTCTTGACAGATAAGGAGCGATAACGTGACAGGACACCGAGTTGGCTACAAGCGAGTCTCCTCGGTCGAGCAGAATCCGGATCGACAGCTTGAGAGCATGATGCTTGACCGAGTTTTCATTGACAAGGTCTCCGGTAAAGACCGGAAGCGGCCTCATCTAGAAGAGATGAAGCCGTATGTGAGAGATGGTGATACGGTCGTTGTTCACTCCATGGACAGCCTAGCGCGCAATCTTGATGATCTCCGAGAACTCGTACAGCTCCTAACGTCTAACGGGTTAAAGGTCGAGTTTGTCAAAGAATGCTTGACTTTCACTGCAGATGATGCCAGAATATCGCAACTCTTGCTTTTCGTCATGGGTGCCTTTTGAGTCGGGAGACGCTGTATAAATATCTTCGCTCAGTGAGCGAGGAAGCGTGAAGACTCCGTGAGTTCCGCAGAAATACTGAGTTCCAGTATCATTACCATTCCGAGAGTCTCTGTGCTTGACGCAGACTATCTCATCAATCAACTGAAAGAACGCATCCGCAAGGGTGCTCCATCATCAGAGGGTATTGCTCTTCTCTTTCGCAATCGATCCTTTGCGACGCGGCGCGTCTTTCAGGAGATGTACCAAACAGATGCTCTTGGGAATGCCGATAAGTTTGAGAAGCTTGCGGGTCAAATCCAGTCGGAGAAGTGGAGCGTTCCAGCCGAGCAAATCCGTCAAATCTTCGAAGATGAATTTCTCCCTAATCTAGCAATCGTTGATGTTGCCGACTTGTACAAAGACCACGAGCGGTGTATCAAGGTCGCTAGCCGCGACAAAAAGGATGCTCCGACTGGACAACTTGCAGCTCTACTCGCCGCTAGTCAATTGATTGTCTACTCTCACGACAAGTCTCTCCGCAACGCAGATCTTGCAACTCACGACTTGGGCGCGCTTTCCGTCGCTCTTGCCGACATCTACGCAGCTAATTCCTTGGCGTATGGACTTACCACTGGCGAGACGCTACTATACGGAGCAGGCGAGCAGGTGGTGACCAGGATTGCTGATCAGCTGTCTATACCACGATGGGCAGTTGCTTGTGGATTGATCGCCGTCGTCGGAGTATTTGTTGTTCTCGTTGCTAAGCCCCAGGCCCGAAGGAAGACGGTTATAGAGATCCTCAAGGCCGGTGGGAACTTCGTCCTTGAGCAAATCGAACATGGCCAGAATGGCAAGCTTGTGTTACAAGAAGCAGTTATAGCTCAAGATAAAGAGCTCGATATCATTCAGATAGTCGCGAGTGCTCTCACAATTCCTTCTCATGGAGAGGGTATGCTCGTTCAAGATATCGTGGAGCAACTACGTCTCCAGGGCTTTGTAGGATCAGGAGTTACGGAGTCAAATATTCGTCAGATACTGCGCTCCTACCCATGTTTCGTTGAGATCAAACGGCATCGATGGCATCTCGGGAAGATTCTGAGCCTATCTGAAGAACGATCCCTGCATCAGTAGCCAGGCCAGCGGAGGCTCGCACGCCTATTGCTGACGGGATATGGTTAGGTATATTTCGCTCCAACCGCCATCCACGCAACCAACCTCACGTCCTCTTGAGAAACAGGTGGTAGAGGTTCTGGGGGCTTCGGTAGTGAGAGACCGTACTCTTCGGCGATTCCTTGGAGCTTCTCCACCCTATCGCGATTGCTTAGTCCGTCATTATTCACGACTCCTCGCACTGCTCTTTTGACATCGGTTCCCCACCGCCCACTGAGTCGTGCGATGAGTTCACTTTGCTCGGTGAGTCCCAAATATGAGCCGTGGTTGTACACCAACTCTGCGGCATCACGAAATGCCTTCTCGATCTCGGGTTGGAGGTTATTTGGGTTCGTTAGTCGCTCCCATGTCTGGTACACATCACGTGCAGCGACCTCCCACGCAGCAAAGGCATGGTCATAGACGTGAGGTGGGAGAGAACGTTCCGTTGCCTCAACGATTGGGTCAGCAGTACTGAGAGAGGTCAGGGTATCGTCAAACACGATGTAACTGTCCGTGCTGTCGATATCGCGTTCTTGAATAGGGTCCCAATGCTCATCGACGGGAACGTAGCGGAACCAGGGGTGAGGATGCTGGGCGATCCTAATGCAAAAGACATACCCATTCGTAGTTGCTGAGCTTGAGATGAATCCGCTCCCAGATCCATAGGGAAGTGCACTCGCTCGCTTTTTGTAGTTCAACTCTTCCAGTGCTTTGGCGAGTCGGCGACGATACTCTTCACCGGAAATTGCTCCCCGATCATGCTCGGCGTCAAAGAGGTCGGGACGCTGCTGTGCCAAGTTTGCAATCTGCTCTTTGGTATCGGCAAGAACGACCTCTGTCTTCGACCTCTGTCCAGGGAGTACCTCACCAGCGCCAATAGCCGCATCGGCATACGCAAGTTTTCGCATCAAGATCTCTTCAAGGTGTAGGAGATCATCGAGGCGTTCAGCTGGGAAGAAACATCCAATAGTGATGTAGGCGTGTTTGGAGCCAATGCGGTCGATACGTCCACTTCGTTGCACGAGTCGCATGGGATTCCACGGCAGGTCGTAGTTGATCATTCGACCAGCTTGTTGGAGGTTCACGCCTTCGGATAGAACGTCAGTGGTAAAGAGGAGATCGTAACGATCCTCTTTGGTGGGATCGCCATTGGCGTTTAACGTGCCGGCGGTCTCTGGTGCAAAGTGTGCGATGTCATCAGATCTCTTCGACTGATCCGTCCCACCTTTGGCGCCATAGATTGCGGGGGCGATGCGACCTTGGAAGTGGGCAAGGGCATCCGTGGCATCTGCATCGTCAACTGCTCGTGCGACCCGGCTACGAAGATCGATGATGGTGTCGGCAAAGCTCGAGAAGATCACGGTCTTTCGCCTTGCAGTTTCGCTCAGACCCGACGTATCGATTTTTCCAGATGCCTGAGCAATCGTCCTCAGTTCCCCAAGGAGCCGGTCGGCCTTGTGATCGGACGACACAGCGACCGCTTCGGCGAGATCTCTTAGCTCTTGGAGAAGTGCGAGGTCTGCCTCAACGTCGTCGGTGAGCTCTTGAGCGTGAAACTCGCTCGTACGCTGCACCTGAGATTGCGCCTTCTCGTCGAGATCCGACAAGAACCCGTCCAAATCCTCTGCGTCAGATGCCGTCCATTCCGACAATGCGTCACCCGCAAGGACGAGACCACCACGTAGTGCAGAGAGAAACTGTTGGTGTGAACCAATCATGGTAGCAAGGGTATTCATGAGCGCTTGGGGACTGCTTTCGAGTCGCTTGAGCAGCGCAGAGCGCAAGAGTCCCGAGTTGCGAATCTGGTACGTCTCAAGGTTTCCGGTGCGAAGATAAGCACTTGGGGTATAGCGAGCTAACAAGAGCCGGCCGACATGGCTGTGTCGCTGAGAGTATGGCACAACTAGGTCTTGGTGAGGATCGATGCTGATGGCAGCGAGGACTTGGTCTAAGAGCTCACCTGCAAGGCCTGTGATGTCGTAGTCAATGCGCTGTACCCGGGGAGTCGGGAACTTGATGGTCTCTTCTCTTCCTGAGTCCAAGGTGACCCGGTCTCCTTGGTAGTTTTTCTTCACAAATCGTCGTGTTCGTCGAACTGCGACGTGATCCATCAGATCAAAGAGGTGTTGAGGGGAGAGGCTCTCAGGATCAAGTGCCTGAGCCTCTTTGATATAGGCCCGAAGCGATGGGATGCCAAATTTAGCGAAGTACCCGTCATTCTTAATGAAGTACGACACCAAGGTATAGAGATCAAAGAGGGAGTTGTTGACCGGTGTTGCAGTCAGCAGTACGACCTTCTTTGGGAATTTACCACCTAAGAGCACATTGACTGCTTCTGCTCGCAGTGTGCTTGGGTTGCGCAAGTTGTGCGCTTCGTCAATCACCACCAGCGCGTAGTCATCAAGCTCTCTGCGGAACTCCCCGGTAGTGTCTTCTTCATAGCGGAGACGCAGTTGGTCATAGGAGTAGACCACTGCACGGCGAGAGATGTCGTATTTGACCAAGAAAGGGTCCCAGATACTCTCCTTGATGGCAGCAGGACAGATTACCAATGCTCGTTGACGCTCCTCGTTCACAGCACGTCGAATGACCTCTCCTGCTAGAAACGTCTTCCCAAGTCCAACCTCATCCGCAACAAGGACACCCCCATGTTCATCGAGCAAGCGCATCATGCGGGCAACGCCGTCACGCTGAAACTCGGTCAAGGAGAGTCCGGCGTCGGACTTCGTATTGAGTTCTTGATCGCCATAGAGCTCATAGAGCATCCGAAGGTAGATAATCCATGGACTATGTGGCTCCCAGCGCTCCCGATAAAGCGCCGCAAGATCATAGGGTTCGGACTCCTCCCATAGATCATCAAACCACCGCTGCACGAGCTCGGTCTCCCCGGTACTGGGATATCCCAAATTCAGTTCACGGTTCGTTGCGAGTCCTGCGTAGGTAAAGTTCGACGACCCCGCAAGCACTGCGGAATGCGTGGGGTGTTCAATAATGAAGGCCTTGCCGTGCAAGAAGCCGCTCGTGTAACGGCGCACTTGGACCCGTGGTGTGCCGGCATCATCATGGGACTCAAGCCACGCCACGAGACGCTTGCTTTGTGCGTCATCAGCTGCAGTGAACGCGGTGAGATCTCGCTCCGCTTTGAGCCACTGTTCGTGCTCAGTCAGTACCCCGGTCAACCAGTCATGGTCTCTGACGTAGTCATTACTCTCCCTCGTGTCGGTTCCCGCTTTTGGTTCAGCGCCCACCAGGAGGCGTACACATCGGACCTTGGTCAGCGCATCGGCAATGAGAGAGAAGCCACCCACGTTGATATACGCAGAGGCAATTGCCATTGCGGGCGGATGAACTAGACCTTCTACGGAACCGTCAATGAGGAGTCGTACCTTCTCAGCGACTGTCTCTGGAACACGTGAATCGTTGGTAGCAAAGACGGGTGGGAAGCGGTCGGCATGTTGTGTGCGGGCGACTTCGCTCATGGTTTCGTCACCAAATCCTTACCTTCCAATCGTTGATAGTGTGCTCGGACTTTCTCCAGACGTTCGTGATAATTCCACCCAATATGGAAGGTTGCAAAGATATGGATGAGTTGGGCTTCAGTCAGTCCGTAAAGATGGGCAACGACTGCGTCGAGCTCCGCAATGAGCTCTTCCTTCTCCCCTTGAGTGGTGACGGTGCCCACCTCAACGCCGACTTCCTTTGCCCAAGTGGCAAAACGATCATCAACAGCAGCTAAACGACCGGCGATGGTGATGACACGTTGTCGAAGTGGGTTATTAGGTGCTGGACGGGGGATGGGCATAGGCGCCAAAGTAAAGAATCCGAAGTTCTGGTCGACGAACTTTCGTGCATACCAGTCAAAGGGGATTGAAGATAACACACCAAGTACGTACGCCTCATCGCAGGTAGCTCCAGATCGTCGTACGAGATACGGCGCTGCATGAACTAGGGCAACACTAGGAGGGACTAGGCAACAAGACATTGTTCGCTGGTTGCCTGAATTCGTACGAGAAGCGAACGCAATACGAGCCTTATCGATGGGCAGGATCTCGATCTGCAATGGCGACATTCCGTAGAACGCTGATGCCGGTAACCGGACTTGTCGGGCAAGTTTGCGTCGCAATTCTTTCTCGATGACCTTACGAGGGACATAGCCAAAGGGATATCCAGCGTCAGGATTCCATATATCGAATGCGGCGCTCGAGAGCACGGGGATCACCTCAGCACTTGGACCATCGACATCTTTCCAAAGGTGCTGACTGTTGCTCATGTGAAGCTCTGAATATGGCCGAAACTCGAACTGCTCTGTTGCATCAAAGCGTGGATGCTTTCGTAGGGCCAAGAAGACCTCGAAGCTCTTTGCATCCGGCATCATGGGGAAGGAGTAGTCAGACGTCCATTCCTTGAACCATTCAACGGACACCTCTGTCACCTTCTCTCGCCCTTCCGAAAAAGCTTCAAGCGAGCGGAATGGACCATTGAAGGAGATCGTTGGCGAAGGTTCATTGTGGATAGCCACGAGTCCAATGATGTATTGCTGGTGGACCTTCTCAAAAAGCCACTCTTGGTGATTTACCAAAAATGTTACTTTCTTGAAAGAAGCTTTAGTAAGTACTTCCTCTCTCCATTCCTTAGAACCCAACAAAAGGAAGCTACCCACCGGTAGAACTACACCGATGTATCCGCCACGACCAATCGTTTGCATGTATCGCAGGGCGAATGCTTTATAGAGATCAGAATCGCCGGTAGAAAACCCAGGGAATGGGCCACGTGAGAGAACCCTCCGTAAAAATTCAGCTTGTGCCAGCTCTTCAATATATTCCTGTTGAACATCGGGTCTGGACTGCTGCAATTCGGCGATCCGCTGTTTTCTTCGACTTTGGCTAAGCCCCATAAGTCCAGGCTCTCGGATGCTCCACCAACGCTGGATTTCTACCTTGATCTTTTCCCACGGAGGGTTCCCGATCAGAACGTCAAACCCAGCTCGTTCTCGCAGGAAGACCTCAGGGAAGAGATAGGGCATATGAGCAGGGCGGAGCATAGAGACGAGATTTACGACCGCATCACTCTTTGCGACCTCAGCTGCAACCTCTTGTCGCCCAACGGTGGAGGCTTTAACGATGCCAAGGCGAACGGCAATTGCCAAGTCAAAGAGTGTCTTGGTGGGGGCTGCTTGACTTTGGGCTTGCAGAGCGATCCTCTGTGCCTCTTGGACGTCATAGGCAGTTGCTTCTGATGCTGCGGCTACTTGAGAGAGGAGATCTGAGGCTCCTTTGAGCTGGTCTTCAATGATGCCCCGGAACACACCGACAGTACCAGCTCTCTGTCCTTTAATGGGGGGATCGAGCTCTTTGATGGCCTCGTCAATGTCACCAATTCCGGTAAGGGAGTTACCCCACACAAGTCCATGGTCAAGGGAGCTCATCGCAAGGCCCGGCACGAAGGTATGGATCCAGATGGCGACTCGAGCGAGCTCGACGGCAATCTTGTTGATATCAAGCCCGTAGATACAGCGCCGTGCAATTTGTCGTCGAAGAAGCGATGAACGGGCGATCTCAATATCTTGGGAGAGCTCTCCAAGTGCCTCGTGTGCGGCTCGCTCGAGGCTCTTGAGCTCGTCTTCAATCTCTGGGAGTGGGTGATCGTTCAAGAACGCCACCATCTTCGTTTCCATTTGATCAATGGCAGAAACCAGGAAGTGTCCTGATCCCATAGCTAAGTCAGCAACTCGAAAGTCAAAGAACTTCCGAGCGGCCTGTGGTTGATCGCCATCGTCGAGGAGCTGAGCGATTTCGCCCAAGTGTTGATCTAGAGCTGGGACAAGGGAGTGTTCCAGGAGATGATCCACAAGGAAGGATGGGGTGAAGTATGATCCGGTTGACTTTCTTGCGCCCGAGGCATTATGGAAATACGGATCCCCAGCTTGAGCAAGCGGGGCGACCCCATCCTTCGCGGGGATCCACGTTCCGTCCTTGTCAATGACGAGATCGGACTCCGCTAAGGACAGTGAGCTCTCTAGGAGTCCTTCGTAGATCGTTCCGAATTCACGTACGCTGAGCGACCGAAAGTCCACAGGACCAGAGACATTGTCGTCAGTGACATCGACCAAGAGTGAACGAAGCGCACCTACGAAGATGTCATTAGAGAGGGTGATTTGCGCGAGCAAGGCTCCCTCTAGGTCGTCATCAGAAAAGAGTCCTCCGTTATACGCTGGCACTCCCCAGCTGTGATCGCCTTTGTCAATGACCGCCCAGACGGTGAGGAGGTCTCGATAATACGAGTCTGAGGATGACCCTGATTGTGCAACTGCTTGTTGTGCTGCTGAACTCTGCTCTGCGAGCTCTTTGGCGATGGACTTGAGAGCGTGACGGTCATAGGTGGTATTTCTCCCATAGGGAAGAAGTGCCCGGTCCTCTCCATAGGCCTGGAACAAGATCCGAAACAAGATGCGCAGCGTCGCCCCGTAAGCGACGTCAAGTCCGGCCTGATCAAGCGCCATACCGAGTCGGGTCATCTCCTTGGCAACCGCAACGGATAAGGTTGGGATGACCTCTTCGTAGACCCTCGTTCGAAGACGTTTGCCAAGTGATGCCGCAAAGCGTGAGCTGTCTCGTAAGAACTCTTCCGTTGAGCCCTTGGGTCCGAGAGCGTCAGCGGAGAACACGAGCGGCACGAGAGGCTTGTAGTGATCGTCGACGACGGCAAGATCGACCTCAAAAAAGGTTTCCGATTGTCCTTTGCGTCCAACTCCTGCGTTAGGTTTTGCAGAGTACAACCGTATCTGGGATCCCCTGAGCGCAATGAGCCAGGGGACTTCTTTGGCTTGGGCAACTGAAAGACCGTGTGAGACGGGAGACTGTAAGAACCGTTCAGATTTGGCGGAGAACGATTCCTTATCTTCTAACAACACCGCAACGGCACGAGTGGCATCGGCGTTGTTCTTGAGTAGCACGACTGAACTTCCCTCCCAGGAGGTATGGAACCCCAAGGCCTTGATGAGTGACTCTCCTCGAAGTGCGAGGAGCGACTCTGCTCGCTCGCCCATTACACCCCAGTCTCCTCGTTCAGGAGCAGAGGACCGTAAGAAGTGAGAGGCGAACAGACCGGTGTTGCTTACACCGGGCATTGCTGTCGTGGTGAGGGAGTCGAAGTAACGGATCAACAGGTTGCGTGCTGCAGCACCAGAAGGCTCTTTAAGACACGCCTGGAGGATACGGGTGGCTTGTGAGAGTGGAAGCGGACCCGTAACGGTGGAATCTTCGGAGGGTCCGTAAAGCCATACGTTGTGCGTTTGATCCGTGAGAGCAATGACGAGTGGGTAGACCTGCCGCTGGCGGTACGCCGTGAAGAGGGACCGCAAGACTTCCTTGGTTGGCGGGCTGGCCGGTCCCCATGATCCCACAAGCACCTGTAGTGCCATCCCGTAGGGGTCGTGTCCAAAGAGAGCTCGCGAGTCCGTAATACGGGCAACGTGAGAAGGAGGAATTGACCAGGTGAGCGAACGAGAGCCACGGAGGGCCGAGAAGGAGTTTGTCATCGGCTTCAAGGTTACTACACAGGTGTGACCAAATGCATGACCGCCGAATACGTCAATTCGTACCCGCCCACGAGAGTTCAGCACATGTCTATACGATCTCCCGGACCGACAACCAGACGAGACTCGTCAATCCCGAGAACGCTCATGCTCCGCTGAGAGTATGAGCGACAGATGCGAGAGCAGAACTCGCATCAAATCCATAGCAAATGCAGCATCCAGCCTGTTCACGGGGAAAGTTCCAGCCTCAGAGCCTTCCATGACGACATGTCGGCCACCATGTAACTGGTTCCCTGTTGCCTTCAAGAGAGAATCCAGAACATTGCGTTTGCTCTCGTTACGAATACCCTCGAGAATGCGTGTCTTCGCCCCTGGCATAGCATCCAGAGCTCCTCGAAGATACACGAATACTGTTATGTCATCGCCAAGGGCAAATGCCTTTTCGGCACTCCGAAAGTGCTCGATGGTGTTCTGCCACTCCTGGGCCAGAGCTTTATCTTCCTGAGGTAGCGCTACCTCAAGATAGATATACCTCTCGTTTCGGGTTGGGGCAAGAATCTTCTGATACCAGTCTGCACGTGGGATTTTAATGCCAGCCGATGCATTGGCAGTTGCCCAAAGAGCACAGTCACGCCATTCTCCAAGGGGTGGGTCGTCAACCCTAAAATTGTAAGAATAGTTCTCTGGGCTTTGAGGGTCACGCAGGAACCGTCCCCGTCCTTTTAGTTCAGCCTCAAACGTCAGATATGACTCAGTAACCGCCAAGTTCTCGGTGATGAATCGCAAGAACCGTTGTGGAATCACGAACTCCACCTGCAGAGACCCATTATCACGGAGAGGGCCCATGCACATGAGATGTCCCTCGCCGATGAGTTCCTTTTTGTGCTGAAGTTGAAAAATGACATCGGTAAGCTCAACTTGCCAATATGGAACGGTCCGAGCAACAAAGGAAAGGCATACTCGTGGGTTTAAGCGTCCCGCTGCCGAGACGTCAGTCAACTCTAGCTTCGCGTAAGTGCGACCTGAATCCTGAATCTCAAGCGTTCCGGGCATATAACGAGACTACCTATGCAAATACGATGTTCTTGAATACGTAAAGAAAGTTCTCACACGCTCCCAAATAACTGATGCATGCGGGCGACGAGAGACGAAGTCGAGCGGTCGCCCGCTATCGCTTCAAAGTCTGGGTGAGTCTGCAGATGAAAATACGAACTACGATTCTTGCTGAGCAGAACGCAGCTGGTCAATCTGGCGTTACATTACGTGTGCCCATTGACTCAGATGACACTGGTAGTCGAGCTACCGTGCAAGAATGTTTATGTGACGAATGACAGGGATCGGGTTGAGCAGAATGCCAAAGCGGAATGGAAAGTCTTCGGTGAGCGGCATATCTATCAAAACCACTGGGTAAATCTCGACCTTGTAGACGTGCAGTCTCCTGATGGAACCCGCTTTGAGCACCACGTCGTGCGGATGCAGCGAGTGGTGGGTATTGTAATCCCGAACCAAGATGGCCAGATTCTGCTAGTACTCCACCACCGCTTTATCACCGCCACCTGGGGCTGGGAAATTCCATGCGGCATTGTTGAGGAGACTGAGACTGCCATTGATGCTGCGTCCCGGGAAGTTGAGGAAGAGACGGGATTTCGACCATTTGGACTAAAGCCTCTGCTCGCCTATCAGCCATGCATTGGAATTGCGGATACCCCACACGAGATCTTCGTCGCTAGCGGCGCAGTATCAGTTGGTGAGCCCACTGACCCTACCGAAGTAGAGCGGATCGGCTGGTTCTCCTTCGACGA